>CAXAHE010000001.1:0-59899 GCA_963968475.1 uncultured Candidatus Poseidoniales archaeon
CGCCCTTCTTTGGTCCTGGTGGTCCTCCACCTTTCTTTGGTCCTGGTGGTCCTCCGCCCTTCTTTGGTCCTGGTGGTCCTCCACCTTTCTTTGGTCCTGGTGGTCCTCCACCTTTCTTTGGTCCTGGTGGTCCTCCACGAGACGGGCCAGGAGGTCCCCCTCGTGATGGTTTTTCTTCGAGTTCTTCCTCTTCTTCCTCAAAAATAGCTCCACAATGTGGGCATTTTGGATCAGATTCTTTGACGAGGCCATCACAGACTTCGCAAGCAAACATTTCCTCTTCAGGTTCTTCACTTGCTCCGATTTTACTGACCTTTCCGTCTTTCATGCAGGATAATATGATTTGGACATCCATGTCAAATCCCTTCAAAGCCACTTCTGTTTGAATAGCGTGTTCAAATGCAGATTCTAAATCTTCAGGAGTATCGAGAACTCTGCCGTCGTCGACATAGGTTAGGTTTACGATTAGGGCACCATCAACGGTTTTCGCTTCTGGTGTCTCAACAGCAACACCTCGCTTTCGAGCAACTCGTCGAGAAGCAACTTCGCACATTCTTCTCAAGAGAGCCTCATTTGGCGCATCTGTTGAGGTTTGCCCCATTGTTCCAGCAATGACTTCAGCAGCGGGGGTAATTCCTTGTGCATCTTTTAGATGGGAAGGGAGATCGGCTCCTAGATTTGCAAGGACATTGGTTGCGCTTGTTTGATTCATGTTGAGCCATTGGCTTCTCCGTTCAGTTTTCACAGCACGTTCGGTCTCAGCCAATCGATTTACCATTGCATCTGTAGGCGATGCTGCTGGGTTGTTCGATACTGTTGTCCCACCTAACTGTGGTTCGACGTTTGAAGTCGGAAGTGCTCCGCTGCCTAGGGTTGGTCCTTTGGGTAATGAGGGAATATCACTTCTCTGTTGACTCTGAGGCATTTGGCCAGGTTGATTTTGGCCAAATGGTTGAGCCTGTGGGAATTGGTTACTCATTTGGTTCGGAAATTGGGAAGGTTGTTGGGGAGGTATTTGGCCACCTGGGGGAAGGTTCGATTGTTGATGGATCCCTGATGCAATTTGTTGAAGAACGTCGGCCGGAATTCCTTGTGGCATTCCTTGCTGTTGTGCATCTCTTTGTTGGCGAACAGCTTCACCTGAGACGACTCCAAAACCACGGCCTCCAGTTGCTTCACCTCCACCGAGACTCGTAGACCCAATGGCTGAGAAACTGCCCGCTCTGGACATTTCTTGACGTGAACCGCATTCTGGACAGAAGATACTGTCATCAGGAATCATTGCAGCGCAAGAACCACATTCCATCTCCTCACCTATGCAGACGTACCGCCCCTTCAATCTAAAGTCTTCTGTATTATGGGCAGAAAATTTGGGCAGAGAGAACACGAATCTTCATGCGGAAGATTAGGTTGGGTCAAACCGGAGAGGAGATGGTGGCAGTTCTAATCAATGATAAATTAGACAAACTTCTCGAAACCACCTCGCGTTCATTTTATCCAACACTCAAATATCTTCCAAAAAAGGTACGTGGTCAGATAGGTTTGCTCTATCTTTTGGCCCGACTCGCTGACACAATTGCTGATTCGAAGCACGGAGAGGCCGAAATTTTACTCGAACTTCTTGGAAAATACAACAATGTAACTCAGGGACGTGAAGCTACTTTGCCTGATTTCTCAGACCTTGCAGAGATTCAAACAAATCCACATGAGGCTGAACTTCTTCTAAATGCCAAAGATGTAATTGAAGGATTACAAGAGTATGAAGAAGGAGATAGAGAGCGTATTCTCGAATGCTTGGAAGTAATCATAGGTGGTCAAATTCTCGATCTTCAACGCTTTGGAACAGCAATGGAAGGAGGGGGCATTTTATCCCTCACCTCTGATGAGGAATTAGATGACTATGCCCACAGAGTCGCAGGTTGCGTTGGTACTTTTTGGAGCAAAATGTCTCTTGCCCATCTGATGACGTTGCCTCCTGAGAAAGAGAAAATATTTCTTGAGAAAGGAATTCGTTTCGGCAAGGCACTTCAAATGATCAATATCCTCAGAGATATTCCCGAGGATTTACGTTTTGGAAGATGTTACATTCCGAGTGAAGCCCTCTCAAAGCATGGATTGGTTCCAGAAGATCTCTTGGATGATTCGAATCTTGACGCATTCCGTCCACTCTATGATGCATATTTGGATTTAACAAATGACCATCTTGAAGCTGCTACTGATTACATTCGAATGCTTCCTGATAAACAATTCCGTCTCAAAGCATCCTGTATGTTACCTGTGCTCATCGGCCAACGTACAGTGACGCTCCTAAGGACTGGCAATATTCTCGATTCAGATGAACGGATTAAGGTTACAAGAGATGAGATGAAATCTTATGCAAGAAAATTATTACGCGCCCTTGTTATTCCAGGTGGAGTGCGTCGTTTGCTTGAAAAGAATAAAGATAGGTAAATGATATATCGCCGTATACTCTTTGTAAGTAAATTATTACATCCTATGTTAAAATTCACCTTATCCGAACCTTGGAGAGGAGGCCTCTTAAGGAAGCAGCGCGAGCAATAACTGGTTAGGATGCTGGAACGTCGAAAACCCTTGGACCTTCTCTTCCCGTTGAAGGGAGGTGCAGAGAGTTCTGTTTCAGCCAAGAAAAACCCAACTCCACTTGACCGCCTCAGAGCAGGTGTCATGTTAGCAAGAGATGCAGTTAAGGCTGTTAGTATGACTGCTATGGAAGCTCTCCGTGAGGGAGCACTCATGATTGGAATTATAGGGGAAGAGAATGAACTTGTCGATCCTTTTGCAGATTTAGATGCACCTATATGGTCGGATAAACCTCCTGCTGAACTCCATCGTCTTGCTTACAAATATTGTGAGGAATTAACGAAGAGGGAAGCTGGTAACTTCTATCATTCCTTCAAGTATCTTCCAGATGATCAACGCCAAGCAATGTGTGCAGTCTATGCCTTTTGTCGTCGTGCAGACGATATCGCCGATGGTGATTGGGCTGATCGTTTCCCTGGTGCAGAAGGCGAGTTAAGTCAAGAAGCAATAGAATACCGGGAACAACTTGAGTCTTTGCAACAAAGAACAACTATCCTTGATAATGAAGTATATCTTAACAAAATCAATCAACTCTTTTTCTTCAGAAAGAAACTCTCTACATGCTATTCAGGCGTTTACAGTACAGACCCTGTTTTCCTTGCACTCAAAGATACTGTAGAGCGCTACACAATCCCCCGTAGCGTCTTTGATGACCTTATCTCTGGTATGGAAGATGACCTGTATAGTAATCGCTATAGAACATTCGATGAACTCTATGTATACTGTTACAGAGTTGCCTCAGTCGTTGGCCTAATGTGTATAGAAATTTACGGATATGATGATCCTCGTGCCAGAAAGTTTGCTGAATCATGGGGCATATTCATGCAATTAACAAACGTACTACGTGATGTTGGCGAAGACATCGAGCGAGATCGTGTTTACCTTCCTCTTGACGAACTTGAACACAACGGTATCGGCGAAGAAGACCTCCAAGGAGGGAAAGTTGTTCTCAATTCTTCATGGGAGCCCTACTGTCATCATTATGCTAAGCGGGCTCGAACCTATTTGGAAGAAGCACGTCAATTACTACCTCTGCTCCCTCGAAGAACTCGTTATTCACCTGCGGCCATGATTGCATTCTATGATAAAATTTTGAAGCAAATAGAGAAGCAGCAAGGAGATGTTTTTACCCGTAGAGTCGGTCTTTCCAAGGTACAGAAACTTTCTCTGGCTGCTGCAGTTTATCTTCGACACAGATTCTTGCCAAGGTTCCTTGACCCAGTATGGTCGGGTTTCGCAAGAATTGGATTGCTTCCAAATGTGTGAATCTTCTCAAAGAGATTGAATTCACTCAGACTGTTCGGGTGAACGCTTGAATTCCTGTAATATAGCGTCCAATAATGAGGTTATGGATGTCATGGGTTCCCTCATATGTCTTGACAGACTCAAGGTTAGCCATGTGCCTCATGACTGGATATTCATCTAGAATACCATTGGCTCCATGTATATCTCTTGATACGCGAGCAATTTCTAATGCAATGTCAACGTTATTCATCTTAGCAAGAGAGATCTGTTCGTTGAACCAAGTCCCCTCGTCTTTCTTTCTTCCCAAATGGTAGGCGAGGAGTTGTCCTTTTGTAATTTCTCGAAGCATCCATGCTAGTTTATTTTGCACTAATTGGTAAGAAGCGATAGGATGATCAAACTGAATTCGACTCATTGAATAGGTCTTGGCGCTGTGGAAGCACGCCATAGCAGCGCCAAGGGCACCCCATGAAATTCCAAAGCGAGCATTGTTAAGACAAGAAAATGGTCCTCTTAGGCCTTTCACATCAGGTAACATACGATCCTTTGGTATCTTACAATCTTGGAAGACAAGTTCCGATGTGACCGAAGCCTTGAGCGAATGTTTTCCTTTCATTTCTGGAGCTGAAAATCCTTCATCATCCTTTTCGACAATAAATCCGCGAATCACTCCGTCAAGTTTTGCCCAGACGACAGCTAAATCAGCAATAGTCCCGTTTGTGATCCACATCTTTGCACCGTTGAGAAGGTAGTGATCTCCCATATCTTCTGCCTTTGTGACCATGTCTCCAGGGTTTGATCCATAATCTGGTTCAGTCAGTCCAAAACAGCCGATGTATTCTCCACTCGCCATTTTAGGAAGGTACTTGTTCTTCTGTTCTTCGCTTCCGAAATCCCAGATTGGGTACATAGCGAGTGAACCTTGAACTGAAGCAAAAGAACGAAGTCCAGAGTCTCCTCTCTCAAGTTCTTGACAGATAAGTCCGTAGGCAACATAGGAAAGTCCAGGGCAGCCATATCCTTTCAATGGAGCGCCTAAAACACCCATTTCTCCAAGCGCAACTCTCCACTCATCAGGAAAAATACCTTCAGCACATGCATGCTCAATCTTAGGAATGACTTCTTCATCAACCCAATCACGAACCATGTCGCGAATCATAATTTCTTCTTCGGTAAGTAAGGACTCAATGTCGTAAAAGTCTAGGCCTTCGTATGGTTCCATAGTGTTCCCTAACCGGGCGTGGTTGAAAGTAATTGATGAACTTTAGCACGAACTCCGTGCGGGTAGAAATCATTACTTTTTCTTATCAAAGCCACGCAGTTGTCGGTATTTCCTTTGTAAAAACGGAGAATTCATGTAAATCAAACCAATAATGACCCCTGGAACAGAAATCGCCACCGCAGTGAAAACGAGTGTTTCCATTATCCCCAAACTTGGTGTTGTTTGATCGGGAGTTATTTTGACAATTTTTCCCGTATTCGTCATCATCCACCCATCGTTTTCTCCTTTTTCCCAAATCAGAGTGATGCTATCGCCTGCAACAGTAGGATTGAACGCAATTAATTCTTCTGAAGAAGTATGAAGGAAAATCTCATTTAAATTCGGTTGGTGTCGAACTGATTCCATTGGAGCCATATGGACGAGTGTAGTTCCATCATATCCACGGCTCAGTTTGATGAAATCACTATCGCCATCTTTCAGAAAACTAGCTTTTGTAACACCATCTCCATCAAGATCACCAGTAGATTTTGATGCATCTTCAATATCGAGACGTATTGAAAGGTATTGTCTCCCACTAGCAAATCCAGTGCATGTGTAGAGCGTAGATTCAGGACAATCGATGGCCATCCATGCTAGATTTGAGGTTCCACTTATCCAAGTTAATTCTCTTGTTCTGTCAATGACTCCAATGCCATCTTCAAGAGTAGCCAAAACGCAGATATTCTGTTCGAGATGACACGCTATATCAGTAACTGTTGAATTCATACTACCTTCCATTTCAGTAAGTCCCTCGCCTTGGTTGAAACTGTAAACGTTGCCGTTTTTTGCTCCAAAGAAAGCGAGATCGCCTCCCGCTCTCCATTCAACGCTTGTAAGTTCTATTCCGTTGACGATCGTGGCACCATTCAATGATTCAATCCTTTGGTCAGAATGGACATATCGTAGGGCAGCCCCTAAATCACCCGCAATGAGAGCAGTTTCACCGTTAGGATGCCATGCTACATTATTGAAAGAAGCGCTTCGGCCGCTGTCTATCGAAGTATCCTTTGCGCGATCACCGGGTTCATTCGCAGAAAAACCATGAATGAATCCATCGGAACCAACGACGAGAACAGTGGCTCCATCTGGAGAAACATCACCAGAATTAAGTGCAAGATTTTGAGAACTAAGCGGTGTTAAATTAGAAAATTTGACTTCGGAAGCAGAAGCCACTGGTAAAAGGAGAATCCCGATAAGTACTATCGCCATTATCTTGCGCATAGTTGGCGCAGAGATTAACACAAAAAAACCCCCCGCATGAGGTGGCTTCTCTTTCGCGAGACTTATGAGGCACCTGTCGATGGCCTAACATGGAGCGATTCGCAGTTAAGCGTGGTTTAGAAAAGTCGATTGGTGGAAATGCTGGTCTTGCAAAGTTAGCAGCACAACATTTCGACAATGTTCAAGCAAATTCTGAAGGTGAATTTGAAGCATCGTTTGGTCTTCTTTCATCCATCAAAGGGTCTTACACAGATCAAGGCAAACTCATGGTTGACGTCGTTCAACTCAAAGGGTCTGACCTTGAATCCTTTTTGTCTCAAGACGGCGGCCGTGAAACAGCATTAGAAAGCCGTAAGAAGTGGTCAGCATTTCTTGATGAAGCAACTGGATACACTCCGAAACAACGTGGGGACAAGGCCAAGGAAGACGCAAAGAAATACTCAAAGGCTAAATCTGGAATCAAGATGATTCGTAAATCAATCGAGATGAGTTCAACTGTAACTCAAGAAACAATCGACCTTGCAGAATCAATGATTGCAGAAATCGAAAAGATGATTGCAGCAGGAACACCTCCGTCGGAAGGTAAAGTGAAGAAACTCACAGACCTTGTTTGAGGTGTGGACATGGACGTCGATACGCTCCTGTCTCCCTTTGAGGAAAGATATGAACGTATTAAGGAACTAAATGAAGACCAACGTAAGCGTCTCTGTCTGATGGTTTCAGATGTCGAAGAATGTGTTGGCATTAACCACCTTGTCGATTGTCTTGCTGATGAAACCTCGATGTCTGGCGATGGTGTAATTCGATGCTACGTTGGTTTCGAACCAAGCGGCAAAGCCCATATTGGCTGGAAGGTCCTTTCACTGCAACTAAAACGCATGCTTGAAGCAAAAGCAAATGTCTTAATTTTCCTTGCCGATTGGCACGCATGGGTTAATGATAAATTCGGGGGTCAAATGGATGATATCCAGAAGACAGCTGTGTATATGGAAGAGACTTTCCGAGCCCTCCTTGATTACCCTGACGAAGGAGAAGGCCCAGGACAACTTCGATTTGTTTGGGCTAGTACACTCATGGATTCTGGCGATTACTGGGCGAGAGTACTTCGATGTTCAAAGGGAGCGACCCTGCCGATGGTTCGTAAAACATTCACTATCATGGGACGTGACGAAGCTTCATCAGATCATGATTTGTCTAAATTCTATTATCCTGCCATGCAGGCTGCGGACATTTTCGAACTTGGAATAGATGTTGCCCTTGGCGGAATGGACCAACGAAAAGCCCACATGTTCATGAGAGATATGGCCTCGAAATGGAACTGGAAGAAGGCGACCTGTCTTCACACCCCTATCCTTTCCTCATTGAAGGCCTCAGGTGTCCGAATGGATTCCTTCGATCACAAGATGAGTAAATCTGATCCTAACGGGGCTCTTTTGCTTCATGATACACTGCAACTCGTCCAAAAGAAGATGAAGAAAGCTTATCTCGATCCTGTTGATGATCATTCACCAGTTTACGAACTCGTTGAACATGTTGTTTTACCAGAATTCGGGTCAATCACAGTCACTCCGAACCCTAAATTTGGAGAACCAAGCACTTGGGATGACCTTGAACAATTTAAGCAGGCAGTAAAAGATGGTACGCTCCATCCTTTCGATGCGAAAATGGGTGTTGCAGAAGGCGTGGCGAACGGATTGGTTTCAATTGCACAGCACTTTGAAGAACATCCCGAATCTTACGAGACAATGTTGAGCATAACCTCTTGAAATACGTTCACAGGCCCTCTATACTGAAGGCATGAATTTGTAGAATACGTCGTGTATCTTTCATGAAGTTTCTATCTGGAACAGGATCTATTTGAACGACGCCGTTGATTCTCACAGTATCTCCAATCTTGTAAGTATCTACATACTCGTCGTCTATCACGACCCAAATGGGTTGCCCAGATGAGTCATCGATATCTGAAACAGACAAGTATTGAATGTCTTTGTAAAATGAACCTTCAGCAGTAAGTTTCATCGAAGATTTCAGGCGTTCATAAACACCATACGGAATCTTACCTTCGAATGTTTCCATTGCCTTATCGAAACAGACCTTGCAGGGTCCTTCAGGGCGCTTCCTCTCACGAGCAATCTTCTGCTTGACAATATCCCTTGACTCACAGCGAACGCATACATAGAGCGCTTCTTGGAGGTAGCCCAAGCGAGGTCCTACATCCTTAATCCGGACGACAGAACTGACAATTTTGCCTCTATTTCTCATTCTTAGGGAGGAGATCGTCTTCGTGCGTTCGGCTGGGAGGAAGAGAGGTCGGAGGATACATCGAATATCACTCACTTCATTTTCAGCAACCATCGTACGAAGAACTTCATTTGCTAGTTCAATCGTTTCCTCCGGTGTTTCGTTAAAGTACAAGCTAAGCACATCGTTACGGTCAATGTCTCTGTAATCGACATCAAACGGGAAGATTGGTTGCTCTAGACAATCAGTTCCCAAGAGTGATCTAAAGTCCTCACTATGTTTCGATTCAAACAGCTCTCTCCAAGCGTTGAGCGTGTCTGCTTGGGCGGGCGATGGTCCGGGAAATACTCGTTCATCTGGCATGGAAATTGGCCTTAAAACAGACGGTTTCTAAAGATTTCTGTGCTTCTTATTTCCGTTCTTAAATTACAAACGGCGGAAAGCCAATCTTCATGAATCGAGCCTCATTCCGTTGAATGATACAGATGCCTACAATCGTTGTTTTAGTCAAGCAAGTACCCGATACCAATGCAAAAATTGTTGTTCAAGGAGATCGAGTTGACCTCTCATCCGTGAAAATGGTCATGAGTCCATATGATGAGTTTGCAATCGAGACAGCAATCCGTCACAAGGAAGCGACTGATGGCACAGTAACAGCACTCACCGTTGGTGGACCGGGCTCTGAGAAGATTCTAAAGGACGCAAAGGCAATTGGCGTAGATAACATCGTACGTGTTTGGGATGACTCTTGGTCTGAACTTGATTCCAATGCTCTTCAAAGCATTCTTTCAGAAACGATTCAAGGAATGGGCGCTACTGTTGTCTACTGCGGAAAATCCGCAGCAGATACTGGTGCTGGATCGACTGGTCCTGGGCTCGCTGAAAGACTCGGCTGGGGAAATGCTTCCAACGTTATAGGAGCGGAATTTTCAGATTCTGTTGTTGTATCAATGCCAGTTGAATCAGGAGTTGCAAAAATCAATGTCACTTTACCAGCAGTCATATCCTGTGACAAAGGGAATTTCAAAGTCCGTAAGCCAAACGTGAAGGGAATTATGATGGCTAAGAAAGCGAAAGTGGAACTCATGAGCGCTTCAGCCCCATCATCATCGATCAATATTGCATCCCATTCTATGCCTCCTGCAAAACCTGCAGGAAAAACATTCGAAGGTGGAGCCAGCGCTTCGCAAGTTGCTCAACTTCTTCGTGATGAAGCAAATGTACTATGAGGTGAATAATATGACAAATATGATTGTAATAGCAGAATTATCAAAGGGAAGTATCCATCCTTCAACCGCAGAACTCGTAACAGCAGCCCATGCCTTTGGAGGAGAACCAATACTTGTTGTTCCATGTACAGACGCATCGATCGCGGACTCAGTTCAATCTCTATCCGGAGTTTCTAAGATCATCGCAGTAAAATCAGATATCTTTGACGGAAACGACAGCAGCGGATGGGCAAGTGCTCTCGATAGTGCACTTCCTTCTGGAACTGTCCTTTGTCTCGCCACAACACGAAGCAAAGACGTTGCAGCACGTCTTGCAGCGCGACGAAATATTTCAGTAGTTCAAGACGTCATTCGAATCGATGGAACAGACCTAACTTCTCCAATCTATTCCGGTAAGGCGAATCAAACTGTATCGGTTTCTGGAGATGCAGTGATTACTGTACGTGCAAATGTATTCGATTCAGCAGGTAATGATGGCTCCTGTGATGTTTCAGTCGTTGATGCATCAGGGGACGTCAAAACAGCTGTGCAAGAGATTATGCAACGGGCAAGCACTCGTCTCGATGTTTCTGAAGCGAACATCGTCATCTCTGGAGGAAGAGGTATGGGTTCACCTGCTAATTTTGCTCATCTTGAAGCAGTCGCAGATACAATTGGGGCAGCAGTTGGTGCTTCAAGAGCAGCTGTGGACACATGGGATGAAATCCCTCACTCGATGCAAGTTGGTCAAACTGGGAAGACAGTAAATCCAAATCTCTACATTGCAGTTGGAATTTCTGGTGCGATTCAACATCTTGCTGGGATGCGTTCTTCGAAGTATATTGTAGCAATCAACAAAGATGCTGATGCTGCAATCTTTCAACACGCAGATTATGGAATCGTCGCAACATGGGAAGAGGCATTACCAGTATTCCAAGAAGCGCTTTCAGCATTGCTTGATTAAGCATATTTTCCAAACGTAAAGGTTCCACCTTCGCCTGCAGAATCACCAACGAATGGATTCGTCGTTTTCTCATGACCGATCGTGGTTAGGGGTCCATGTCCAGGATGAACAATTGTCTCAGGATTTAATGGCCACAACTTCGTTCGAATACTGTTTGAAAGGACATTGAAATCCCCTCCAGTATTTTCTAAATCAGTTCTCCCCACAGATCCTGCAAATAAGGTGTCTCCAACAAACAAATGGTCGGCTTCATCATCAATCAGTAATCGAAGGCAACATCCTCCGAGCGTATGGCCTGGTGTATGAAGAATTTCAAATTCAATAGAGCCGAGTTTCAACATCTCATCGTCCTGAATCTCAACATCAGCAAGAGCAGGTTCAGGAAGATGGATTCCATATCGAACCGCTGCTGTTTTTGCCAATGTTTGAAGGAAAGTATCATCTGGATGAAGATACCATTCCACATTGTAATGTTGCTTGAGTGTGGGTATGTGTCCACTGTGGTCAAAATGGGCATGCGTATTCAAGAGAGCAACGACATTACGTTGAATCTCTTGTGTATCCTCTTTGGAATAGTTTGACCAATTAGGCCCGTTACCTTCACAATTCTCTATCCAATTGATCAGACGTTGAGGCTCATCACCACCATCGATAATCACAGTATCGCCTGTTTGAACATCGGTTACAACAGAGCATCTCATCTGAAGTGGTCCGACTAGAAAGTTCTCAATCAGTGGAGATTGGACGCCCATGTCAATCGCAGGAACTCCACCTTCATGAGTCTGAGGATAGGATTGTGATTTGAACGTAATCCGTTGTTAAGACACCATCTGTTGCTTCAACCCTCAGTTCAAATTGATGCGTACCGATTGGAAGTTTCACCTTCACTTTCTGAGAAGTAGCAATCTCCTTTCCAGTCGAATCCAGCCATGACCAACGGGCAATGTTGCTTTGAGGATCCTTTGTATTCGAAGCATCAAGAGTCAGTATGAGCGAATTTTCGCCCATTTCAAGCACATAAGTTTGGTCATCACCTGCATGGGCTGACGGTGGTATGAATACTTCACTCGATTCATGGAGCATGCTCAATAAATCATCGGCTTCTTCTTCATCAATGTCTTCGATTGATTGACTAATTTCATTCAACGCATCCGATAAAGCATCGAATGCAAACTCTTCAATCCGATCGGAATCAGTAAGCATCTCTCTCTCTCCTTCAGACAACAAAGATTCAAAGTCATCTACGTTTCTATAGACAACTTCTGGATTGGTTTCCGCAAAGACTACCTCTTTCTCAAACCAGCCTTGTAGAAATGAGTCATCAACTTCAACAGGTTCTTGAGAGATGCTGCAGATTCCAACAGGTTCAGCCTCTGTCCAGTCGTTTTGATCCTCTCCGAAAAAGAGCATTTTTGTTTGATTCTTGTTGATAATAATTTGTTCAACTAATCCCTTGTGCTCGATGGTCCAATCAATTTCGTTTGTGACTAAATTAATGCCATATATATTGAACCAAGTTCCAACGAGTAAGTGCTTTTCAGTTAATTCTAAACATCGTATAGCATAAGGAAATTGATGTATTTTAGTCAACTCGTACGTATCTGAAACATGAAGGATTGATCCATCATCTAATCCGAGATATTGAATTTGGTTTTTGGAAGAAAATGCCCGAACACGACCAGTAATCTCAGACCTAGAAACCCGTTCATGTCCTGCAAAGAATTCAATTTCCAAGGCTTCTTCATCCCCTGGAACTAACGCATGGCCTTCTCTTGCTACGAACCAAGTCGAGTTGAGCCCCTTGCCATAATTGACAATGTCCTCTCCAATTTCGCCTCGCTGTTCCCGAGAGAACACTTCTTCGAATGATGAATTAATCTTCTTTACTTCACTTTGTTCAGTTAGCAACAAGAAACCATCTTGAAGAGGTTCGAATGAGATGATTTGTTGATATTTTGTTGGATGTTCTTTACCATCAAATGTGAGGTATCGTAGAGTTCCAATACCGTCGAGAACAGTAATCTGTTGATGGATATGGGCTTTTGCTCCACCAGCCTCGAGTTTGAATGTCCACTCAACCTCTCCGTTCTGGCTGTACATATGGACCCCTTCGACTTCGTCTATGACGAGGAATTTCTCATTGTGCCAAATCACTTCGATTATCGCTGAACTAAATTTGAATGTATTTTCAAGGTGCTGCCCTTCTTCGTCTAACGAATACAGTAAAACTGTTCCTTTGCAATCTCCAATTAGTAGCTTGTCACCAGAAGCATTTACTGAGATGGTATTCACTTTCTCTTCATTATGAATCGAATCGATTGAAGGAAGTGTTTGGACCATGGTTTAACCAAAGGCTCGGCGGTTATAGCCTGATGCTTTTTCTGTTCAAATCTGATGATTGTGCATGTCAATACTTCGCTCATCATCCATTGATTCTTCAACCTTTGAAGCATCATTTCTTGCTTCTCTTAGTTTTTCGAGGTATTCTGAATCAATGTCGCCAGTAATGTATTGTCCATCGAAACATGAACTATCAAATCCATCGAGTCCACATCCTTTCCGCATGGTTACTTCGATTAAATCTTCCAGCGTTTGATAGAACAAACGATCTGAACCTATTGTCTGATTAATCTCTTCTATGGATTTTCCGTTGGCTATGAATTCATCTACTGCTGGCATGTCTATCCCATACACATTTGGATGGCGTACTGGAGGTGCAGCGGATGCAAAGTAAACCTTGGCAGCCCCAACTTCTCTGGCCATTTCAATAATCTGAGCGCTTGTTGTTCCGCGAACAATTGAATCATCGACAAGAAGTATATTTTTACCACTAAATTCTCTTGGAATTGCATTGAGTTTTCGACGGACAGATTTCATTCTCATCTCTTGTCCAGGCATGATAAATGTGCGTCCTACATATCGGTTCTTAACGAATCCTTCTCGATAAGGAACATTGAGAATATTCGCCATTTGTAGGGCAGATATTCGGCCTGAATCGGGTACTGGAATAACTGCATCAATGTCATGGTCAGGCCATTGTTCGAGTAACCTCTCTGCTAGACGTTCCCCTTGATTCAAACGAGCTTGATAGACAGAGATTCCATCGATTGTCGAATCTGGGCGGGCGAAGTAAACATGCTCGAAAATACACGGTGTGAATGGACGAGGCTCAGCACATTGTTTGACAAAAAGGTGTCCAGAGGATGAAATGAATATCGCTTCTCCTGGCTTGACATCTGAAACAATCTCGAATCCAAGGGCGGTAATCGCAACGGATTCGCTTGCAACAACCCATTCAGTTCCTCCATCATATTCTCTCTTGCCATAGACAAGTGGGCGAATGCCATGGGGATCTCTGAAGGCGAAGAGCCCATATCCATTGACAATTCCAACACAAGCATAGCCTCCTCGAACAGACTCATTGACATCACTTATTGCGTCAAAGAAAGAATCTACATTGAGGAATGGTTCACCATTTATGCTCATTTGATCGCTTTGAAGATCGAGCTGTACAGCAAGATGATTCAACAGTACTTCAGAATCACTTGTTGTATTCACGTGTCGACGATGTTCAGCAATGAGGCTTTTTTGTATCTCATCGCTGTTGGTTAGATTTCCATTATGAGCCAAGGCCAATCCATATGGTGAGTTTACGTAAAATGGTTGAGCTTCTGCTGTTGAAGAAGATCCGGCAGTAGGATAGCGGACGTGGCCAATACCTACGTGTCCCAGCAATTTTTGCATATGTCGCTTGTAGAATACATCGGAGACAAGACCGTTTCCTTTTCTGAGATTGAATTTCTCATTGTGCTCGGTCATTATCCCAGCCGCATCTTGGCCTCTGTGTTGAAGCACAGTCAAGCCATCATAGAGTGCTTGGTTCACGTGTGAACCGTGTCGACCAACTATTCCGATGATGCCGCACATGTGATTCCCTGTGTCGAGACAGTCGCGGCGCCTTTGTATTCATTGCGCTTGTTGTTCAAGCCTTAGGACGGTGAGATTTCTTGTTCCAGCTGTAGGTGCGCATGCGAGCAGTAGCCCCATATCCGCACGATGCACAAACACTTTTCTGCTTGTGATAGGCATTTCTTCCACAGCGTCTGCAGCGGATGTGTGTTGACTTTTGTCGACGACCCATTGATGGTGTACCCTTTGACATATACTCACCTCGATGTCGAAGCCACCTGCCTTCTCCTTATCAAGGCAACGCTAAGAGAATACCCTGATAAATTGGTCATTCCTTGCTTTGATTTCTAGAAGTGATGTTTACAAATGCCACGAAGATCATGATCACAACTGCAACCAACACTGCCAGGGCTGTGACAATAAAGTGCACTATATTGGTTAATATTTGGGCTCTACTGCCGCTATTGTCTTCCAATAAAAATCCACCTTGTGATGTAAGGAGGACAGATACAATAATTCCTAGAATTGCTGCATAAGACATTCCGATCCACGGCGCTTTTGGTTCATTCCTACTCTTTGAGTATCTGAACATATTAACAATGAAAAAGATTGATGTCAGTGTATATGTGGTAAGGAACGCGTTTGCAAATCGAGCGAATCCTCTTGACAAATCAGCATCAGTTGAATTATTTGCTATCGTTAGGATTACACTTGGTAGGATAAGAATGATGCCTGCAATTAGTATGACTCGTTGTTTCGGGGTCTCACTCATTTTCTTCACCTCCTATGTTTTTTCGAATCACTTCTGCGGCTAATTCGAGTTGCTCGCTTGAAGGTGGAGGCAAATGGCCTATTCCTGGACGCTTTCTCTCATATTGCCAGATTGTTAACGCAAACACGATGATGGAGAGGCCGAGTCCAGCAAGGATTCCGAAGAGGTCGCTTGTTGCAAGCCACACCGACGTGCTAAATTGGTTCGTATTCGTATAGGCATTGTCAGTATACAATCCTAGAAAGAGGAACCCAAACGAAAATAATCCTAGAATAAACAGATTTCGTGATACATCGTTTCGGTCCTCTCCAATATGCTTGACCACGTACGAACCACAGAATAGAATGCTGCTCATTCCAAGTAAGAATGTAGGACGGAAAATAAGCCAATACTTGTTTGTTTCACCTTCCCAAAGAAGGGATGGCAACCAATTTTCATCATACCAATTCATTGTTTCCAATAGGGCGAATCCGAAAATAAAGAGCAATAGGCCTAACGGTCTAAGTCTGGGATTGAAACGCTGGACAGGGATGTCTCCTGAGAATGTTGCTATGTATAGCCCGACGAAGATCAACAAAAGAGCAGGAAGAATTGCAACAATCAATGCAGAAGATGCGGCGGAAGGTGATTCTGGAACAGTCAAGAATGAAGCGAGATAAAGTCCTCCTCCTAAAAGAAGAAAGCCCTTTCCGAGATTCTGTAGGGAGTGCTGGCGGCGGAATTGCATTGCGATGCCGAGAGATGCAATGGCGAGGGGTATCCAAAGGAGCAATGCCGCTCTGATTTCGTCTTGCATGACCGTAGTTCATGGTATTAGACTTATCAATATCCCTGCATTTTTCCTTGTTGTTGGGCGTATTGCTTTGGAATTCTCTTACGACAGCAATAAATACCCGTCGATTGTCGCCAAGACGTTCAGGTGAAGACATGGTTAAGATGCCTCGTCAAATTAAGCGATATAGTCCGTCTGCTGGTAAGCACACTCTTCACACTGTTGAGCGTGTCAAAAAGAAGCGAGCTTCCGAGCTTCGCTGGGGTCAACGCCGTTTCCGTAAGGTAATGCGTGGATACCGTGGTTTCCCACGTCCTAAACCGGATGGTCGTGAAAAGCCTACCAAGCGCGTAAACATTCTCTATCGCTGCACTGAAACAGGTAAAGCACATTATGCACCATGTAAGCGTGCTAAGAAATTCGAACTAATTGATCGATGAGGTGTAAGAAATGTCTGGCGAATTCATCAAAGTATCCTGCAAAGATTGTGGAAACGAATCTATTCTGTTTTCACGAGCAACAACCGTAATCTCCTGTGGTGTCTGTGGCGCCACTCTGACAAATCCTTCAGGTGGAAAAGCAAACCTCGTTGGCTGCACCGTCTTAGAGACAATGGAATAAGGAGGCTGAGCCTCCATGCCAACAGACCTCGTTTACCCTGAAGAGGGAGAACTTGTCGTTGTATCTGTAAAAAGCGTTAAGCAAAATGGTGCTGACGTTACTCTTGATGAATACGAAGGCGTAGATGGATTCATTTTTATTGGTGAAATCGCAAGTGGATGGATCAAAAACATTCGTAGGTTTGTACGGGAAGGGCAACGCCTCATCTGTAAAGTGATGCCAAGCCGAATGGATGGAAGTTCACTCAAACTCTCTTTGAAATCTGTTTCCGAAGAGAGACGTCGTGATCGCCTTCAACAATGGAAGAACGAACAAAGAGCACTTCAACTGTTCAAAGTTCTTGGCGAAGCTCAAAAATGGGAGCAAAAGTTTGCTTCCGAACTCCTCGATCAACTAATAGAATCCTATGAGACGCTTTACGGAGCATTCGAAGAGGCTGCAATGAGTGAAGGAACACTTGTGGACGCAGGATTTGAAGGTGATTGGATTGCAGCATTCATTGAAATTGCAGTTGAGAACATTATTCCACCATTTGTTGAGATTCGTGGGACTTTGACACTAACAGTTGAGACCAATGACGGCGTTTTAACAATTCGAGAGGCTCTATTAGCCGCTGAGAAACTCTCTTCAGAAGAACAAGAAATAGAAGTAAATTGTTTCTATGATGGTTCTCCAGAATACCGGATTGAATTGAAGGCTCCTGATTTTAAGACAGCTGAAGATACATGGACCGAAGCAATTAAAGCAACTGTTTCGGTTATTGAAAATGCTGGTGGAACAGCCCTTGCTTACAGAGAGTGAAAGTTATGGCGCGTCAACTTCTTCAACAATGCACAGTTTGTAACGCATGGTGTCTTGAGACAACATGCCCTCAGTGTGGCGGTAAGGCTCAGGCTGCTGCGCCACTAAAGTGGTCTCCAGAAGATCACCGTGCAAAGATTCGTCGAACACTAAACAATGTTGAAACTCCTGAGTGGAGTGCTTCCATACCAACTCTTCCTTCAGTGGTAGAATTGCGTGCTGGTCATGGCAACAAGGAAGAAGAATGAATCTCTTCTTGCATCTTCATTGTGAAACATTATACTCCGTAAGGGTAGGCTTTGTGAATCATGCCACTTCTAATCGACACTACAAGCGAACATGGTCTACCAACTGCTGATCTTCTTTTGTTTGCCCTTCCTGGGGTTGGAGATGTTGGAAAGAACGCTATTGAAATGCTAAACGAATCAAGTCAAGCCGAGAGAGTCGCTCGATTTATCCATCCAGGCCTAGCACCATTAGCAAGATTGGATGAGGATGGGCTTCTTGCGCCACCTCACCTCTATGCATCCTTGTTCACAACTCCCACTGGCCAGCGCGTGATGACTGTAACAGGGCCTGGTCAACCAAGTGATCCGTCTCATCAATATGATTTCACTCAGGAATTACTTGAGGTATTTTCAAAAGCAGAACTGCCCGAAATGCTCGTTCTAGCTGGACTCTCCTCTCCTCCAGAAAGGAAGGAAGCCTTTGTTGTTGCATCCTCCTCTGCACACCGTGTCAATATGGAAGAAAAAGGAGTAGACGTCCGTCGAGACCAGCCTTCTGGAGGGGCGATTGGAATGTCTGCATTAATGGCTTCAATGGGACCCATTTTCGGTATTCATTCTGCTTGTGCTATGGCGACAACAGTTGGAGCAAGCGGCGACGTACATGCCTCTCTCCGTCTTCTTGAATCGATAAGTGAAGGATGGTCTCTTGACCTTATTCTTCCAGATGATGTCACCTCTGGCGTCATACAAAAGTTGCTCGAAATTGCTCCTAAGAATTCTGCAGATCACGTACGTGAATTGACAGAAGAACCGGATGCATTCTACATCTGATGGCGCCGAGAGAGGGATTTGAACCCCCGCGTCCATGGGACAGTGGATTTCGAATCCACCGCAATACCGGGCTATGCGATCTCGGCCTGTTTCTCGCCTGTGCGCCACCGTCATAAGCATGATGCATCACAGGCATCATCATGGAGATTACATTCTCAGGGCGAGACCACAATTGTACGATTGAAGTTGAACCAAACAGCACACTCCGCCAAGCCCTAGTGCTTGCAAAGATACTCCCTTCAACAGTGATTGTAAGTTATGAGGAAAAGATCCTGCCTCACAGTACTGTCCTCAATTCCGATGTAAATTTACTCGTCACAACAGTATCGTCTGGCGGCTAATCCTCTGCTACGATATGAAGTCTTGATGCTCGATAGATCTCTCCAGTGGTTAATGCTGCCCAGCCGTTCATACCAACGTTGGTGATGATCACAGTATCACCGAGTTCAAGCATATCGTATTGAGGTCCCCAATCGGCTTGCCACCCTTCGATCTTAATCGCTCCAGTATTGTCGAGAATCATCAATCCCTTACGGCACCATTCCCCACGGGCTGATACGCCTCTTTTTTCTGTTCTATAGACAACTGTCCCCATGATATTCCAACGTGCACGTGGCTTTAGGAGACTCATAGAAACCTCCTCATCAGAGTCTATTTTGACAATCTTTGAAAATGGATCTACTTTCAGAATGATTGAACCTTTGTAATTGAGTTGGAAGAATGCTTTCTCAACCCGCACTAAATCTCCTTTCTCCAAACCCTCTGGAACGGTAGGGGTGCCATCTGAATGGGTCATTGCTTTGACTTGAACATCCGCAAAAGCATTGTTGGCTTGAGTGATTGTGATTCTTGGTGCGCGCCCAGATTGTGAGTGAATGAGTGTATGTACATGGCCGATGATATCATGTCGATCCTCGAGTTCATCAATCGGGTCTCCTTTAATTTCAGCATAAGAACCAGGCAACTGATATGTTCCTCCATGAGGGTGTTCATCGTGTCCAGTTCCATTTGGACAGATCATAGACCAATCACATCGTTCACAACGAGTTTGTTTGTTGGGTTTGTCAGAAGGAACACCTCCTGGTTCGAATGAACGCATTGGGGCTGGCTTAGGAGGGCATTGTTCGATATCAGGAGTTACTTCTCTGAGTTGACTCCAGAGTTCTTTTAGTTCAACACCCATTTCATCCATTTCTTCAATCGTTGGTTTTTCGATCATCTTCTGACTATTCGCTGCGAGATACCAAATTTCGAGTCCGTCAACTTCTTGTTGCTTTTCGTGAGTATGCCACCATAAAAAGGCATACATGCGTAACTGTTTGACATAATCTCCAGATCGGTCATTATTTCCTAAAGAAGCTTTGATGTCGATAATTCGCACCATTCCATCCCAAGAATAAACAAGATCATATTCACCTTGAAACCAGTGTTCTGGATGAACTACGTTCATCATGAATGGCTTTGCATCTGGATCAACAAACCAGGGACGAGAGATTTCCCATGCTTCAATCCATGTGACATCCCCATCCTGTGATAATGGATGCTGGTCAAGTTCGAATCCGCGACCATCCGGTGCTGGCCATTGAGGTCGAGCCCCATTTCGCCATTCCTGAAGTATCGTATTTGATACAGTTGCAATGCATTTTTCAACCTCTTCAATATGCATTATGATGCCATTTGTTGCCATCATATGGCATCGTTCGATATCAACATCTTCCCATTGACCTGCCTTCCTATCGTGCTTCGACCATTCGGTTTTCATACTTTCCAACGACGAATTTAGATGAGTTTTAACTCTCTCAGTGGCCCATATGAGTAGTTCATTTTTGTTTTCCGGCCAGTATTTTTCAGGAAGGGGAAGGAGTTGTTCAGCGGGCCAAGATGAATCATGATTGCGATTTGGGCGCCCTTCATCATCCAGCGGTGTTGGAGCATAAACATCTGAAGGTGCGGAGGCCATGACTAAGCAAGGAGATTCTTTCAGTGTTTGACAAATAGCTTCTTCGACAGCCCTACCAACGAATAAAATTGGGATTTGGGGCATGACTAAACGACGTACTTTCTCATAGAACCACAAACGAGGGCACGCTTTCCAAGCATTCACTTGGCTTGCTGATAGTCTGTTGTAATTCCCTATGGAATCTGTTTCAGAGTTAGGTAAACAAACAGGCATACGAAGTGGTAAAATCCACCCCTCAAATACTCTTGGTCGTAAACGCTGGAGTTTGGTGCTCGATTCTTGTTTTACGAACATCTATTCTGAGTTGGATTAAACCGGCTCTCCAACCAAGTTCTGCACCAATAAGTCGAATCCGATTCCCAGGGCGCATCGATCGAAGGCGCTCACTTATTGCAGAACCAAAGGCTACGACTTCGACAATGTGCTCACCATCCCATAGATGGAAGCTGAGCATAGACCATGGTTTAGCATCGAGACGAACTCCATTTTGCTGTCGTATCGCCACGACAACACCTTCCACATTCGCTCGAGTCCGAAGCAGGCCAATTCGGGTTCCCTTAGGTTCATCCTCGTTACGTACTCGAATATTGGAATGCTGATCTACATACAGCCTTGGTTGATCTCTCCATACACCCGGCAGTGCATTTTCGATGATGACATCATTCTGTTCAGAATCATGAAGATGGGGGAATGCTCCTGGCTCGGCTTCCTCAATGGCAATCGTTGCCTCTCCTGCTCGGAGCATTGCTCCAAGTACAGGTTCATTGAAGTGGTTTGGTAAAGGTCCCCATTGAGCGATTAAATTCCCTGAAACGTTGACGCGAGATGGGATTTCACCCAGAGGAACGCATGGAGATGAAATTGAATTCCCTTCGATCATTCTTGCTCTTAGTTCCTCATCCATTGGTCCAGCGGACTCCATATTCGAATGTGTCAATGAACACCAGCCACAACCAGCAGATTCTCCATCACATGCATGAGTCGTATCTGGTTCTTCAGATTCTTCAATTGCTGGTAAAATCGATGCTCCCTCTCCCATCGTTCTCATGATGTTGTTGATCGATAAAAACTCCTCGTCCATAGAAGTAAGTTCTTCTTTACTAGGGGCTTCATAGAGTATTCTTTCTCTTGATGAAAGATACCAGCCTTCCATATTTTGAACATGTTTTTGTTCATGAGTTCGCTCCCAGAGCCAAGCATAAAATCTAAGTTGATGTTGAAGGCTTTCCGAGAAACGTCCTCCTGAGTGACCGGATTTGATGTCAACGAGGCGAATATTCCCATCCCATCTTAGAACAAGGTCGAGTTCTCCAGCAGCCCATCCTTCTGGGTGAAACATTCTCTGAGGTTGATGGACTCTAGGATCTTTGAACCATGGTCTGGCAACTTCCCATGCTTCATTCCATTGAATTGGGCTCTCTGCCTTCATCCACTCAAACGGATGCTCCGAATTCCAGTCTCGAGCATGCAATGATCGTACTTTCTCTGGAACTGGGAAATGCGGCTGAGCACCAATTTTTGGAGTTGGAATCTCATAGGGTTCAACTCCAGTCCTGAATTGTTCGATATATGGGCCTCCATTTGCATCATAACATCGTTGAATTTCTTCAAGGAAGAGTTCCAATCCATTGTAGAGTTTATTCTGGAAGTCCTTGACATCAACGGTCGACCAATCCGAATCAGCACGTTTCCATAGGGAGTTTTCCCAGGTTTCCAGTCCGACATCCCACGCATTTTGGGCTTCTTGATCAGCCAATTCATATGCCCAGTCTCTTAACTCGTCAATTGATTCCATCGGTCCTGGTCGATTCATCATGACGTTACAGAGAGCATCTTCAATGACAATTCCTAGAACTTGGCCAATCGATTTGGGTGATGAAATACCAACCTTTCGAGTTAGATACCATTGTCGAGTACATCGTAAGTACGTTGTAAGTCCCGATGCGGAGAGTCGTGAACGACTTCTCCCCAGTGGTCCGCCTTTTGGAGGTGTACCGACTGGCATATTGACCGCTCGTAGTTGTTCCCTTTAGACTCTCTTCATTTTCTATGTCTATCTGACATTGAACGAATAATAGTCTCCAATTTCCCTTTGTTCACGATCTTTTCGACTTTCCGATTTATTGATTCGTGGACGTTTAGAATCATGATCTCTGCGGAATGTCACGTTAACATCGTTCAGGAATCGGTTCATTCCTTCCCGTAAAGAGAATGGTCCCATTGCCTTACCCTTTACGCCACCTTCGCCTTCGAACACCAGTAAAGAATCGCTAACGATGTCAATAAAGTAAACGTCGTGATCGATAACAAATGCAGATTTTTCATTTGCTTCCATCGTTCTGCGGATTGCCTTAGCGGCCTCCATACGAGCATTTGCATCGAGGTGAGCCGATGGTTCGTCAAGAAGATACAAGTCAGCATCTCTTCCAAGACAGAGTGCGATTGCTACAGCTTGCCGTTCACCGCCAGAGAGTTTCTTTACACGCTTAGGCAACAGGGAATCAACTCCTAATGCACGTATGACATTGACATTGAATTCACCGCTTCGCCATCGCATCCCTAACTCGCTATCGAGCCACGTCTGGACAGTACAATCCATATCAGCATCAATATGTTGAGGCTTGTATGAAATTTTTGCATTCGCAGTAACCCACCCGCTATCGTACTCATGTTCCCCTGCTAGGATTTTTATCATTGTCGATTTACCAGTCCCATTGGGACCCACTACACCGACAACTTCTGAGCGATGAACAGAACCTTCACCAGTTGATAATTCGAAGGAACCTAGTTTCTTTCCAAGGTCGCCCCATTGAACAACAACACTGCCTGTTTCAACAGATCGCTCATGGTGCTTGAGGAAACGAATTGGTTTGTCTCGAATTCGAACGTTTTCCTCGACTAAGAACCCATCAAGGTATGCATTGATGGCAGTTCGGGTGGAGCGAGCGGGGGTAAATATCCCAAACGCTCCTTTCTGGCCATAGACGATATGGATGAGATCTGCAAGTACGTCGAGAACCGCTAAATCGTGTTCAATGACAATCACGCGCTTCGTTTCTGATAATTTTTGAATAATTCGTACGATCCGCATTCGTTCGTGAATGTCGAGATAAGAAGAAGGTTCATCGAAGAAATAGACATCAACATCTCGTAAAATCGTTGCGCAAATCGCCATTCGTTGTAATTCTCCTCCGGAGAGTTGCTGAACAGTTCGGTCCAATAGGTGATCAATTCCTAAGGCGACCGTCATCTCATCGAACATATTTCGTTCATCGACTCGTCGCAGCAATGCTTCAACAGTTCCTTGAACACGTTTGGGCAATCTGTCAACATTTTGTGGCTTTAGTGCGACTTTGATTGCGCCATCACGAACAGCCATGAAGAAATCACGAAGTTCACCTTTTGGAAGTGAATGAACAACATCTTCCCACTCTGGCTCTTTGTTTAACCAATCACCAAGGTTTGGTATCATTCGCCCAGAAAGAGCATTGAATGCTGTGGATTTACCCATGCCGTTTGGACCGAGAATTCCTACGACCGATTCCTTTGTTGGCGTGGGTAGGCGGAACAGTCTGAAGCCATTAAGACTGTAACGATGAATCATATCAGTTTCCAGTTCACTTGGAAGTTTTTCGATGATCAATGCATCGTGTGGACATTTGTTAATACAGATTCCACATCCGATACAGAGTGATTCAGAGATGTGTGGTTTCCCCGTTTTGTCATCCATAATGATGCATTCTTGCCCATTTCGAACTGGTGGACAATAGTGAAAACATTCGTCATTACATTTCTTTGGTTGACAATTGTCTTCCTTCAAAACTGCGACTCGCATTTTCTCACCCTATATCTTTGCTATGAGCACATCATCAATCATACTTCGCATTCAAACCACCCTATTGGGCAGCCTTTGCATGTAGCTCAAACGAGACCCTTGAGGTGTTCTGCGCCACGAACAACACGAGTTGTTGTTGGCGTTGGGAATTTCATTCCTGCCTTGCGCAAAGCATCCTTGGCAGTAAGGTAGTGTTCTGGGTTAACGTGGAGTGAAACAACACGTTGTCCACGGCGAACACGTGCAGCAGTTCCGACATTTTTACCAAAAGCACAGCGCATACCCTGAGATACACGGTCTGCACCAGCGCCAGTTGCTTGCTTGTTTTCACGGAGAACGTGGTGAGGGTATGTGTGGATCCGAAGAGCGTATCCTTGTGCGCCAGCCTCGTTACGGATGGTTGAGTTTGAGATAACACGGGCAGCTTCCAGGGCTGTGTGTCGAATTTGGCAGTCGTTGTTGGCTCTCAATTCGAGAACAACAGGGAATCCGCCTGTCTCCGCAGCACGGCGGTTTCCGGAGTGGAACGAGAGAATACGGTTGTTTGGAACACCGCCAATAAACTTGCGGCGTGTGTAAGCAGGTCCTTTGAGTCGGCGGTACATTGATGCGGGTTTACGTGCCATAACATCTACTCCTAGCATCCCTGCGACTAATGTTTCCCTTATCATCCCTCCGATGTATTCCTAAGAACATATTTTCTCAAAAAGATGATGGATTTTTAGAGCAAGGAACATAATGGTTCAACGTTAGGAGGTGTCATGGCGAGTGGCTGGAGGAAGTTGCTGGAGGAAGAGTCAGAACATCAATGGCTTGCACTCGGGTTGTTTTTGGTTTTCGTAGTCATAGGGGGATTCCTCATTGGCGGTACCCGCAATTTAGAGGGTATGGTGCTCGGGGTAGATTCAAATGAAAACCTCGCCTTTGATGATGGCCATCATGTCATAGATATTGATTACCATGCAAACTCGGAATGGGATGGTGCACATTCTGCAATTGTGATGAATGGTTCAGGAATGAAAATGTATCAACAATTCTCCTCTGCTGATGTAAATGACATTGTTCCCTTTGATGATCAACTCATTCGGGACGTTACCTTTTTTGAATCAGACGAAGAAGGAACGGTGACTTACTCAGCAGCTCAAAACACAATTACAACCGTTGTCAATGGTATGTCATCGAATCAAATCCTGGATGATGCAATGGGTTCAACATTCAGTATCCAAGGAATCGCTAGAGATACGTCGGATACAATCCTCAACAATCGTATTTTGATCACCTCGGAAGATGGTGGTTCAGGCGTTCGTGGACTGGGGATGTCCGGCGTTACGGTTTCATCTTCTCCAGACCCGTCAGTCTCCTGGACTGAGTTAGTTTATCTTGAAGATAATACGTACATTGCAACAGGTATTTTCACCTATCACGATAACAACCCTGCCCTCCTTGAATCGAAGATTATCTTCGCTCACATCACTTGGGCTGGTGGTTCCGATGCCCCTCAAGTTCTGATATCGCCAGTAATGGGCAACGGGAGCGAAGTGCACTCGCTGACCTCCATGAAGGATGGTCTCGCAGCGGCAGCCTCAAACCAAGAGGCATATACTATCTCAAAGGATTCAATTGAGATTCACAGTATTTCAGCAACAGCAATGGTGTACGAACCAAGCGAAAATCGACTTTGGTTCTTCGGAGAACTTGGGTCGAAATCTATTCTAAGAATGGATGTGGAAACAGGTGAAGAGACAACAAAGAACTTGCAATATGCTTTACCTCTCCAACCAACATTTGTTCTCATAGAAGGTGATTCTCTATTCATCCATGGGTATGATGCAAAGGGAGAGTCCGATCGTCTATCATTGGATTTGACTCTCGAGGGTTCGATGTCTTCTGGTCGTGGCTTCCTTAATTTCCTCTTCCTCTTCGCAGGGGTTTTGATGCTTGGAACACAATTGTACACAATCATCGATCGTACTTTGCTGCAAAAGAAACGTTAGGATAACGTTCGCGGCGAACCTTAATGATGTCTCGGCATTACCCTCTAAATCGGTTAGTGTCCGAGGAGGCGAGTAGATGACAAAAAGGAGCATGATGGACCAATTCCATGAATTGAAAGAAGAGAATCCAGGAACCGTTCTTTTCTTCCGAATGGGAGATTTCTATGAATTGTTTCATGAAGACGCTGAAACCGGTTCTGAAGTCATGGGTCTAGCGCTTACATCAAGGGATAAGAATGCTGAAAATCCAATTCCTATGGCTGGTTTTCCATGGCACCAACTCGAGGACAATCTGCGGAAAATGTTGCGAGCTGGCCACAAAGTCACAGTTGCGGAGCAAGAGCAGGAACTCAGGGAGGGTGCAAAACTGCTTGAGCGGGTTGTAACAAGAGTCTACACGCCCGGCTCTCTCTATGAAGAATCCCTCATTGGTACGGATTCCTCAGCCCTTCTCTGTGCTCTTTCTGTTGCAGCAGATTCTGTTGCCGTTTCAATGATCGATGCCTCAACAGGGCAAGCTTGGGCGACAACACATGAAGGGGATGGTAGATGGGCTTCGATACATGATGAAGTACTACGCTGGAGCCCGAGTGAAATTGTACTTACTTTATCGGATTCTAAGGATAATGAAGTCCTTCATTTGATTTCATTACTTGATTCGATTATTATCAGTCAACATGCAGCACCGGCCAAACGGTCTCTTGAGAAATTAAAGAAGATGTTATCAGTGAATGATCTTGGACATCTTGACTTAGACGATTCACCCTTAGCTCTCCAAGCAACTGCACTTGCAGCAGATTACCTTGCTACAGTTCATAGACACGATGACATCGCTATCAGTGATGTTGAAATTCAAGAAACCTCGGAGGGTATGGTGCTCGATCAAACAACACTTCGAAATTTGGAGATTACCCAAACACTTGCAGGAGAATTCGAAGGTTCTCTCCTTTGGTCAATGAATAAATGTAGGACTGCAATGGGGCGACGATGCTTGAAATCATGGCTTTTGCGCCCCCTTTCAAATGTCTCTGCCATCGAAGCAAGGCATTCTGCCGTAACTTCACTTATGCGTTCTTCTAAACGCCTTGATTTGTTGAGAGAATGTCTGAAAGGAATGCTCGATATCGAACGTTTGTCCACACAATTGAACTATCGACGTTCAAACGCTCGAGATCTCCTCGCAACTGCAAATGCAATTGAACGGCTTCCTGCTATCAAACGATTATGTCTTGAGACTGAAGATGGGTTACTCATGCATCTCGTCGAGGATTTAGATGCTCTTACCGATGTTGCTGAAAAGATTCATCGAACCTTAGTGGATGAAGTCCCATTGAGCTTAAGAGATGGTGGATTAATCCGAAAAGGAATTCATGAAGAATTAGACCGCTACAGGTCAGCCTCTGAACTTGGGCATACTTGGTTTAAAGATCTCGAGACAAAGTATCGGCAAGAGTTGAGTATTCCAAGTCTGAAAGTAAAGAATAATCGTCAAATTGGATGGTTTATTGAAGTGACTGCGACTCATTCATCTAAGGTACCTGAAGAGTGGAAACGCAAACAGCAGATGACGAACGGAGACCGCTGGGTAACCGATGATTTACTCGAGCAAGACGATTTATTACTCACTGCGGAGAGTAAATCAAAAGCAATTGAATATCGGCTGTTTTGTGAATTAAGAGATGATATTCGAGGTCATGCAAACCATCTTGCACAGATTGCTTCGCGTGTCGCAGCTATCGATGTGCTGCAATGTTTTTCAGCGACTGCACGCCAACGCTCATGGGTAAAACCTTCCATTGTTTCGGGTAAAAAAATGCACCTTGAACAAGCCCGACATCCCGTTCTTGAAGCACAGCAAGGGTTTGTTCCGAATGATGCTATGATGGATGAAAAGAGAAGGTTCCTATTGATTACCGGTCCAAATATGGGTGGTAAATCGACCTATCTAAGGACGGTTGCACTCGTATCAATTCTTGCCCAAGCAGGAAGTCTTGTACCCGCTGAGAAAGCCAAAATCGGACTTGTTGATCGTATCTTTACCCGAGTTGGTGCAAGTGATGATTTGAGAAGAGGCCGTTCAACATTCATGATGGAAATGATTGAAGTTGCTCATATCCTTCGCCGAGCTACACCCCAATCCCTGTTATTACTGGATGAAATCGGAAGAGGAACATCAACCTTTGATGGCCTCTCCCTTGCTTGGGCAGTCACTGAAGATGTTTGTAATCGAATTGGAGCTCGCAGTCTCTTCGCCACTCATTACCACCAACTTGTTGGATTAGAATCCGAAATTAATGGCTTAGCGAATGTTCATGTCCAGGTGGCACAAAAAGACGGGACCCTCCATTTCCTCCATACAGTGGCCGATGGCCCATGCGATGAATCATATGGGATTCAAGTTGCAGCCCTTGCAGGTTTACCACGTCCCGTGGTTGAACGGGCCTCTGATCTTCTTGCTTTCCTTGAACAGCAAGCCCAAGGAGCAAAGGCTGGTAGAGACGGAGCACCCCAAACAAGGGAGGCAGGCCAGTCCTCTTTGATGGGGTATTTTGCAGCAGCTGCAATGCAGACCACAGAATCTGTGCCTACTGGCCCTTCGCAACAAGAACAATCAGTGCTAGACAAATTAATCGATGTCAATCTTGATGATTTATCTCCACGAGAAGCTTACACGTTGTTAGAAGATCTTCAAACACGGTTGGAGAGATGATTAAATGAGTGAACCAAACAGAATTCAGCAACTCGATGAGAAAACGATTGGTCATATTTCTGCAGGAGAAGTCGTTGAACGTCCTGCTCAAGTTGTCAAAGAACTTCTTGAGAATTCACTTGATGCAGGCTCCACTTCGATTCATGTCGTTATTGAAAGAGGTGGGTTTGATAAGATACAAATCGAAGACAATGGAAGCGGAATTCACCAAGAAGATCTTGCTCTTTCTCTTGATCGGCATGCAACCTCGAAGATGAAATCTCCAGAAGACCTCAATGAGATTTACACGCTTGGCTTTCGAGGAGAGGCTCTCGCAAGTATCGGAATGGTGTCAAAACTGACTGTCGCCTCTCGGCCAGATGGCCAAGAAGGGCGTAGTATCCACATGGAAGATGGCAATAAAGGAGAGATTGAACCATCTGGGATGGCAAAAGGTACCGTAGTTACAGTCGAACATCTCTTCGAAAATACTCCCGTCCGATTAGGTTTTCAACGTCGACCTGCAACAGAACATGCAAGAATCGTAGAGGTTGTTGTCGCTCATGCAATTGCCCATCCAAATGTTGGGTTCAGATGTACTATTGATGGCCGTTCTACTCTTCATTTACCAAAAGTCGAAACAATTGAAGACCGTTTGTATGATGTTTTAGGGGGTCAGTCATCAGCCCTTCTCCCTCTTCAACAACCTGATGACGATGCGAGCGTTCCTGGTGATGAAACATGGTCAGGTTACATCAGCACTCCAGATATTTCAAGGGGCAAGGGGGATGAGATTCACATTCTTGTTAACGGTAGACCAGTTGCCTCAACACCTTTCCACCAAGCAATACGAAGAGGCTATCGTACCCGTTTAATGCAAGGCAGGCATCCTGTAACAGTTCTTCACCTCGAAGTTCCTGCTAATGAGGTGGATGTAAACGTCCATCCTACGAAAAGAGAAGTACGACTGCGTCATTCATGGCGTGTCCTCGAGCGACTTGAACGAGCCATCGCGCATACTCTTGCTTCATCCCCAACACAACCTGATCCAAGTGGTGAACTCCAAGGGCTCCAAGGTCTTTCCCAACAGTCTATAGAAAAGCCAATACAGGAACTGCTTGCTCCCATAGTCAAAGATGAAAACCCTCAGGAGATACCTGCTCCACCAGCATGGGCGCTCGCTGCGGGTACCCAACTGAATCTTGTTGGGAAGGTTGCTGAAGAATCAATTGACAGTGATGAGAAGTTACGGCCACAATCCACAGCAGCATCTGCTCAAAAAGTGTTACCGGGAATGGGTTCATCTCCAATGGCTCCAGCTCTTTCCAAAGAAGAACGAGCATTACACCGGCATGCAGGTCTTGGAGGAAGCATTCTTCCAAGCCAGGAATCACCATTGAAATTTTCTGGGAATGATTTACCAAAGATGGAACCCTTATCGCAATTTGCTAATTCGTACATTCTTGCCCAAGCGGGAGAAGAACTTCTCCTGATTGACCAGCACGCTTTACACGAGCGTATTCGATACGAACGGCTTCGACATGATCCGACAATTTGGGAACCACAACCTCGATTGGTTCCTACAACTATCCATTTCAATTTGACTCAAAAAGCACGATTAGAGGCTTCTATGGACAAATTGAATGACCTGGGATTTACTCTCGAACAACAATCCGATGAAGAATGGCACGTCCTTCAAGCACCTCGCCTTCTCGATGGCGATGAAATTCAGCCGTTCTTATTCGACCTCCTACAAGATGTGAGCGAGGATGGAGCTCCTCTGGAAACGATTGAACGAAGAAAAGACCATCTGGCATTCTTGAATGCGTGCAGAGGTTCCGTGAAAGCAAATGACGAATTGAGTATTGCTGAAATGCGTCGTCTGCTCGACGATATGCGTCATGTTCCAAATCCATGGGCTTGTGTCCATGGCCGCCCAACTGCGCTTCGTTTATCTCTGGACTCCCTTGACAAGCACTTCGGTAGGCATGGTTGAGAGTCTGTCTAGGAAAGAAGGATCTGCGACTCTGTGGAGTCTGGGTCCCTCTACTGTTGCTCCAACCTTTGTTGCCAAAAGAACCGCAGTCATCTGAAGGCGGTGATCTCCAAATGTTTCAACCATTGAGGTTGGTTTTTGAATCGACTGATTTCCTTTGATTGTGATTCCATCATCTTTTATGGAACAATTAATTCCAAATTGTTGTAGCATCTCCGCAGTTTTACTAATCCGATTGCTTTCTTTGAACATAGCATGGGCTGCACCTGAAATTGTACCTCCACCAGTCAAGGCAAGAATTGCAGAGAGTGGAGGTAACAAGTCATTTGCATCTATCAGATCAATGTCTACTGGGGAATAATTTTCAGAAGGAGCGAGGATGTTTTCATTTAATGTAAGTCCAATCTTAGGTAACTTTTCCAGTAACACTTCATGACCAATTGAGTCCTTTTCATTTGGAAGATTGGCTAGAGTGATGTCTGTGTTTGCGACAACGCAAGAAAGAGCTGTAAAGGCCATCATCGAAGCATCAGGTGGCACCTCCCATTTCTTTGGGGGTGTTGAGTTCCAAGGCTGAACGATGACTTTGTCTCCATCCTGGTCAATGACGGCGCCACATTCAACCATCAAATCCATTGTTAATTGTGCATGCCTCTTGCTTACTGAGTTTGAACTTTTCTTGATCATGCAAGGTTGTTGGATGCCCTCAGTTGCAAGCAGTAAGCTCGAATAGGGCTGGGAAGATTTCGAGGTATTCACTTCAGTTTCATATTTTTTCCAAGGCCCTTGCAGAAGGACTGGGAGGCGTTCTTGTTCTGTTCCATAGGAGCATTCAACTCCGAGTGTTTTCAGTGAATTCAGCATGTCTTGATGATCTCTATTGCGTAGGCTTGAGTCTCCGTCAATCATTATCAAGTGATTTGTTCTCGAGGCTAATCCCATTAAGAAACGTAATGCAGTTCCAGAATTACCTGCGTGTAAGACGCTTGGAGGGCGGACAAGTCCTGTGATTCCAGAACCATTAATCGTCATTTTATCCTGCGTATGGGTGATTTTGACACCCAGTTGTTCAAGACAGCGAGCCATGCTTTCTGGATCTTCACCTAGAGTGGTTATTCCAGTCAGGGTATGTTCATCTGTGCTTAAAGCACATAGATGCATCATTCGGATTAAATGACTCTTTGAAGGAGGGAGTTTCCATTCCGTGTCTAAGAGTGTAGTGTTTTCCTTTACATCAAGAGCTTCAATATGGCTTGGACGATGCCCTTTTCCACGATGATTCCACCGCTTTGTCCAACCCTTTGCCATACCTACGCCAACATCTGTTATCAGATGAAGGCTTGCAAACATTCACAATACAACGGCACTAGGGTTGCTTATGGTCCTCAAGGATGTTTTCAAGCGTCCGTTGCTCGATTTGAGGATTTCTGTAACAGATCGATGCAATATGAGGTGTCGATACTGCATGCCTCGTGAACATTTTGACAATGATCATGTCTATCTTCCTAAATCAGATATACTTTCATTTGAGGAGATTGTTCATGTCGTTGAATCGCTTCTTCCCTCTGGTCTTAGGAAAGTAAGACTTACTGGCGGTGAGCCTCTGATACGCAAAGACTTACACAAACTTATCAAACAACTAAGATCGCTTTCAACAGAACTTGATATTGCATTAACAACAAATGCTCATCTCCTTTCGAATTCGATTGAATTGCTCAAACAAGCAGGTCTCTCAAGAATCACGGTTTCTTTAGATGCTGTTGATGTTGATGTTTACCAAACGATGGGGGACACAACCTCAACACCTGATACTATTCTTGCGTCTATCGATAAGACTCTAGCACTGGGTATTCCGGTTAAAGTAAATACTGTTGTCCAAAAAGACATCAATGAACATCAAATCATACCTCTTATCTCGCAGTTGAGTTCGAGGAATGTTCCTATTCGGTTTATTGAATACATGGACGTTGGTGCCACGAACTCTTGGAATTTAGATCACGTAGTGACAGGCAAAGAGATGCGTACTCTAATCGAAAAGGAATTTGGAATAATCCAATCCATTGAACCAAATCATCCAAGCGATGTGGCAAGAGAATATCGTACTACATCAGGTTCCATCATTGGTTTTATAGAATCTATTTCGAATCCGTTTTGTGGAGATTGCTCAAGGGCAAGACTCTCCGCAAACGGGAGTATCTTTACCTGTCTTTTTGCAACAAAAGGTTTCGATATCCGCGGAATTCTTCGCATGGATGCTAGTAAGAAGGAGATATCACAGGCTATTTCTTCAATCTGGAGCCAACGAAAAGACCGATATTCTGAAACCCGTAGCGAAAAGACCGACTCAGAACGGATCGAGATGTCTTTTATCGGTGGCTGATGTACAATCCTTCAATAACTCCTACGGTTCACTTTACCTTATGACCAAGACTATGTTGATACCATTGTTCGTTTTACCCGCTGGAATATTTCCAACTGTCGAAGAACCGCTCCGTGTTTTTGAACCACGATACAAGCAAATGCTTGACGATTGTGTGTTAGATGGAAAGCCGTTTGGATATGTTACACATTCAAGCGATATTTCTGATGTGAACGGTTGGACTCAACCAGGAAGATACGGCGTTCTTTGTGATGTGAAAAATGTTGAAGAACAGGGGACAAACCTCCTTTTTACAGCAAATGGTACTTCCCGATTTGAGATCATTGATGTCGTGCAAGCCGCTTTGCCATCGATGCCGTTTGGGGACATATTCCCAACCGTAGATGAACTCGTTGAGCAGTATCATGAAACAAGCCCTGATGGAAAATTATACCTCCAAGCTAACGTGAGAATAGTTGAAGAAATAAAAGGTGAAGTAAGTGCTGATGATTGGTCTGAATTCTTGCACATATGGGCTCAGCATATCGTTGATGTCAACTCCATTCTGAGGAATGATGGCCTTAATATGGAAGACATGCTTTTGCTTCTTGAAGAAGAGTTCCTTCCGTACGATTCATCTTCATTGTGGCAGGTGGCACATGCAATACTTGATGATGATGGGTATCGCCAACAGGCTCTATGTTCAACTGATTGTGATGAAGTGTTTGTGATTCTACATGATTCATTAAAGATGAAAAATGCTCAACTTAACTATATCAGAACACTCAACGATCAAGATGACTAATCAAGATTGCATTGGCGGTAAATCAATTCGTACCAATACATACTGCAACTCTTGGTCGAGAAGCGTAAAGCCCCACTCACCAACATCTGTACCTATTTCTCTTGAATTAACGACAAAGTAATCGCCTGCTGATATCGAATAGCTCGCATCTCGATCATGGAATGAGACGTTCGAACCGATAACCGAATAAACATCAGAATCATCAACATAACCAGTAAATTCAGTGCCATTAGCATTGTCTTGTTCAGATAGACTGAATGAAATTCGACCGGGATCAAGTGTTTGATCGAGTGTTGTGATTCTGATTACATGGTATCCATTATCGAGAGCCCGAACACTTACAGTCATCTGTGGTGGAGCTTTTTCACCCGTTTCAAGAGCACCTTGCATAAGAACGAATACCATTCCAGACAGCATGACGGTTATGGCGAGAAGAAGCACAGTAGCAATGACGGGGCTTACGGCCTCTTCATCGCTGTGTAGGTTCGCCATGACCTTTGCAGATGCTGATAAGACTTGAACGCACCGATGAATACGGATAAAATTCGTAACTTATAGGACCCATAGAGGTTTATCACATTCCATTGCACGCTTTATTCCACCAATCGGGCCTAAAACTCGAAGCAATACTTCTGTAATAAGATCATTTTGGAACATCAAATAACCCATGTTCTTTGAGCGTAGTGAGTTTTTCAACGCACGTCCAAAGCACGCTTCTACTCGGTCTTGATAGGAAGTCAGTGGGGTTTGAAGTTTCTTAAAATCCAAATATGCTTCTGCAGCGAAACAACCTGAAATCATGGCTTGTGAGATACCTCCTCCATTCGATGGCATGACCAAACCTGCAGCATCTCCTATGGCGATTACATTTTGATCAACCATGGTCTTTACAGGCCCTCCCATAGGAATCCATCCGCCCCCGAATGAAAGAATCTCAAGGTTAAGATCATCACAGAATTTCTTCAGATGTTCTTTAATCGAGCCCTTAAGAGCTCCAGCACGTACTCCCAATCCAACGTTCGCAGTATCTGGTCCTTTGGGGATGATCCATGCATAGCCTTTTGGTGCTACGCTTCCAAGAAATACATCGAATGTTTCAGGTACTTTTCCACGTACTTGCGCATAGGCAGTAGGGACTTGGTCATCAGGACGATATGCCTTATCCTTTCCATGTAAGAAGCGTGAAACATGAGCTAGAGAGCCACTTCCGTCGATGAGAAGGTCACACGTATAACGAGAATTCTCTGTAACAATGAGGAGTGAATTGGATTTACTTCTACGTTTAATATTCAAGACAGGTTCTGACATTCGAATTTCCGCACCAGCAGAGACTGCCTTTTCTGCCAGATAACCATCGAATTGTAGGCGATGGCCTGCAAACGCATCGAGGTCGAAATGATATGCCTTGCCACTTGGAAGAAACACTCGCATATGGTCAAGGCGATGAAGTTGAATTCGATCTGGGAAATCGAAAGAGTCTTTGAGCCACTGATGATTCTCTAAACCAGAAAACGTACCAATGACTTCGCCCCAATTTGGAATGCACTCACCACATTGAGCAGGATTACCAATAATCTCTCTTCGCTCCAAAATCAGCACGTCAATACCGTCTTCTGCTAAGCGTTGGGCACATGTCGTTCCTGCTGGTCCAGCTCCAACAATGATGACTTCACGATGTTCGACTTCCATGCACTCACCTCACATGTGTCGCTGTTGGACATGTTCGACGATTCGCATGAGGAGCGATTTAGAGAGAGAGTCTGGGAATCGCTGGAGTTCAAGCGTTGCTCGCTCAAGATGTGTTCTCATGAGTAGTTGAGAATAACCAAGGGAGTCGGAGGTTTCGAGTAGACCCATTAGTTCGTCCCAGTTTTTATCAGTAAACTGTTGGAGAATGGTTGAGAGATTCTTTCTTTTCTCTCCGTGTAGTAGTGTCAGGGCGTGAATTAAGGGGAGTGTCATTTTTCCTTCGATAACATCAGCACCTCGTGGTTTACCCATTCGCTCATCGCCTTGGAGGTCAAGAAGGTCGTCCATAAGTTGGAATGCGATTCCTAGTTCCATGCCAAAACGACCCAGTGCTTGAGCATCAGACTGACTTGCTCCTGCAACGATTGCAGCAGCTTCGCAGCCAGCAGCAAATGGCCCTGCTGTTTTACCACGAACGATTTGTAAGTAATCCTCTGGTGAAGTTGAGAGGTTGAGAACATGATCGAGTTGCATGAATTCGGAAATTGCGATGTTTGCACAGCAATTTGTTACGAGGTCAATAATTGATTTCGTATACAATCCACCAAGTCCGAAACCGTGTACGAACAACCAATCTCCTGCGATAATCGCCTTCGCTTGTCCTGCTCGCTCATGCAGGGTTGTAATTCCGCGACGCTGTTTTGCAGCATCATTTATGTCGTCATGAACTAGCGTTGCAGTATGAATGAATTCGAAAGATAGCGCCAAATTCATTATTTCTTCAATATTCTTACCTCCTGCAACTTCATAGGCGATGATGGCAAGTAAGGGACGTAGTCTTTTTCCGCCTGATAAGAGCATCTCTCCAGCAAGTTCAGCAACTTCTCCTGCCCCATTTTCGAGTTCTTTTTCAATCATTGAATTGAGGGCATCATTGACTTGCTTACGCAAGTTTTCAAGGCGGTTTAGTTCCGCTTCGCTAATTGCTTGCACAGTATCATCCACAAGGGTGCCCTTCTTAACGAGTGGTCTCTGCCCATAGAACGCTGAGACCTATGTTTCGGCCGAGGTGAGACTTTGGAAAACGAACGATTAGTGTTTCTATCCACTACATCGCATGGCGATGGGGTCCGCCTGCAAATCGAAAAAACACTCGAGCAACGAAGTAGAACGTTTGATGCGGTTCTGAAACAAACTCCAACCATTCAAGATGCCCTTTCCATTCTTTCAGATGGTTTAGGTGATGTTGTTGCCATGAGCCCAACAGATTGGACTCAACACAGGACTTCCGAGTTCTCTATCATTGGTCTTTTACCACGCAGAGAGCCTACATGGGTCATGGTCAGTGAGGATAAACCAGAATATTTAGTTAAAAATGCTATTCTATTCTGTGATCATGAACTACTTAGAAGGCAATTGATGAGGCTACGAAGGGATATTGTGCTACAGACATCCGTCGAAGTGAATCTTGGAGATTGTGATGCTGGAAGTCGCGAAGAAATCGAGGCTATGGAAAACCTCAGATTAGAGGGCGAAATAGATGGATATGTCGTGAAGCGTTCCCAGTATAACCTCCTGTCGTCGAGGACAAGACGTCATACACTTGGACTCCAACGTGGTTCGCCAGAACGTGCTCGATTTATTCCACCCCCGCTTGATGGGTTCACACTCCTTGTTGGAAGAGTTGGTTTCCCCAAGGTGCGAGTTGAGCACATCCTAGATCCTTCTGCTGAATTATCATATCGAATCGAATCAAAGATTCTGGAAAGTATCCCTGGCCACCTCGTTTCGATTACAGGCGTGCATGTTGAGCAGCGCGGGGTTGGAACAATTCTTCGAGAAGCTAAACGAATCAATGATGATTGGACAATGGAAGCAATGATCGATCCCGAATCAAATGTTAAAAACGCAGGTAAGCGATTGGAGATGCGAATCGAAACCTTAGGTCTCGATGGCAGAGTAAGTGCTTCTGCTGAACGTGTCGGTCAAGTTGACGGGCATCGCATTTCAATGATCAATCTCTTACAAGAATTGGGGAATATGCTTTCAGCTCTTACGTCTCCTCATGAGGCAACAAATAGGCGAATCCACGGATTACCGGATGAGTTCCATGAAGAACGCCCAGCAATGATGTATCTTCATTCAGATGAATCAGAATGACCGAGTTCTTGACGAGCTTGTTCAATTGATTCTGGGGTTCGGTTGTTTCCTGCAAGAATCACTTCAAAGCCGTTATCGAGAAGGTATTTTTCTAAATCGACTAATGAAACAGCCGGATTTGGGTCGCATAGGTTGCCAATAATTTCATCAATCTCTCGGCTTGTTGCTTCCCAAGAACCTGCTGCACGTTGAAGTTCGACAGCAAAGCGTTCAACGATTTCAACTGCACTTCTGCTTGGAGTTTGAGCCTCTCTCATGGATTGGGCAACTGTTTCGTGTTGTTCCCGCAATTGGTGGATCTCGTTCAATGAATTCCGAAGGATATTTCTAAATTCTTCGAGATTACTATTTTTCGAATATTTTCTGTAGGCTTTATCCAAGCGGGAACTGAGTGAGGATGCACCTGCCGCAATCGCTTCTTTAGCCTTGACTGATTGCACAATCGCTTCACTAGCCAACTGAATACGCTCGTTGAGAGTATCGTTGAAACGCCTGGACTCATCTGCGAGGTCTCTTCGGACAATATCGCGAAGTGTGTTGCCTAATTCATGCGCTTGTTTTAGCATAGAACGGGCTGTCTTTTCTGCACTTGACATGGATTCACCAATGAGTCCTGTGAGTCGAACGTGTTTGAAGGTTTAGCCAATTTTCTTCTTTCTTGGATTGAAATACGATGTTGAACAACATATCCATCCTTCCAAACTGAACGATTTGGCATGTCTTGACAGCGAAACCACATATACTGTAAGGGGGCAACGAGGCTTAGGTGCCCTTATGAGTGATCGTTCAAGTCTCTTGTCTGAACTCTATCAGGCGCGTCTTGAAGACCTGAAGGAAATTGCTTCTGCATATGGATTAGCAAAGAATGGATCCGTTGAATTTCTTCGAGCACAACTCATACGTGATCTGATTCTTTCGGAGTGGGATCTCACAATCGATGGGCTGCGTGTCATTCTTAACAGTGACTTAGGAGATTTACTTGGGGTCTTTGGAATTAAGAAAACTGGTTCACTTCGAACTCGAAGGCAACGTTTGTACCTTCATTTGAATCATGATCCGAAGCAACTTAGGGAAGATAAACTTGAGAAATTGTCCAAGGAAGACCTTCATTCACTGTGTAAAGCATTGGAACTCCCGCGTTCAGGAAATCGACAAACACTGTTAATTCGAGTCGCAGGTGTTCTATCTGCACAACACAAGAACTGGGGTACAATCAAACGCTCACTGAAGAGGAACGGGCCGACGATCAACATACCATCGCCATCAGAAGATAGTGAAGCCCCTACTCAAGCAACAACAATTGAGGCGAAAGTCGAAACATTCACTGAACAAAATCCTGAAGGATGGACGTTCGAACAAGAGTCTGAACTCATTGGAGAAATGGAAGATGAAGGGCTTGACGCTTCTCTTGCTGATATCGCAGCTTCTATAGATGAATCACTTCAATCCTTTGCACCTCTCCCGGAGGTTCAAGATGTACCGCCAATGCTGCAAGAAATGCCTCTTGAAGAACCAACACTGGAAGAAGAAGCAGCCCTTCTAGAAATTAATGCCCGTAGGGCAGAAGTTGAAGCAGCAGCACGCGACTATCTTCTTGTTGGCAGCACCACTGATATGGAAGATATGAGTGCCTTCATATCAGGTCTTACAACGCATGGTTTCTCTGTCGAGATGCAACGTGTTCAAGATGCAATTCGAACCATTATCATGGAAGTAGCATATCGTTCTGAACAAGAGCAAAATGCACTTTCAACAAAACCAGGTTCTTGGTCTGAACGTGAAGCAATTCGAATGTTTGAACAAATTCGACCTCACATGAGAGAGCGCATCCCAGAAATTGTAGCCGGACAGAAAGGAAATTTAGTTCAGGCACGAATGGAATTTGAAGAAGAAGCCCGTTCCAAAGGTTTGGACTTGAGGAGTCCTGCTGTATCTGGCCGACTTCACGCTTTGTTTGATTTGCATCTTGAAATCAGTGAGGCTGAAGAATTACAGGATCCTATTGCAGCTCGGAAAAACCGCTTGTTGAGAATTCTCTATCATGGTGCAATTCATCTTCCAGACCAAAGCCGTCGAACAATTGAGAGGCTTGAAAGAAATCTTAGTTCCTTTGAATCTCTTGTTGAGACTGTACTTGAATCCAGTGAAGGCGACTTTTCCGAAGGACAACAAAGTCTGATTATTCGTTTCCTAGAATCGAAGGGGTATCTTGTTAACACTAGCGAATTACGACCTCGAGTTCTTGCATGTGCAGGGATTATTGGAACTGAATTAGGATATCTGACTCCTAATCAAATCCCACGGCTAGCACCTGGCATTCTTGTTAGTGATGACCAAGTCGATGCGATTGTTGCTGAACTGAGAGCTCTGGCTGCTACATTCAAACCAAAACAGGTTGAGAAAGAAGAACCTGAACTAGAACTCGCTGATTCTGTTGCAGACGCTTCAGACCGTGTGGGGAATGTTCGTGGAAAGATTGACCGTGTCGATGCTTTGCTAGCAAGACTCAGACTTCAAGACAATCAATGATTGTTCTGAGCATAGAAGTTTTGCACGACAGTTGTAACAGATTGAATATCTGATATTCCACGAGCAACTAAATCTTCAATGATTTGTTGTCGTTGATTAACGTGCTTTTCGAAAACATCAGGAGTTACACCTGCCGCTCTACAAATGACTTCTCTGAGGTTAGAAGGGATTCCAGTTTCTTCGATTTGATCAGTATGAGCATTGTACTTCCAGATTGTGTTGAGACGAGGTTTTGAACCTTCCATTCCTGCGATTTCAGCAACTTCTGTGATCTTACGCGCTGTTTTTCCATTAACGTGCAGTCGTGCTTGAATAATAATCAAGTCGAGACCTGTAAGCATAATCGGTGGTACATTCATCGGTGGATTGATCATTCTCGTAACAGTTTCTTGAGCAGTGTTTGCGTGAAGGCTGCCAAAGGAACCGTCGTGACCAGTATTCATTGCAGTAAGGAGCGTAGCACATTCTGGTCCACGGACTTCTCCAACAATAATTCTGTCAGGTCGCATACGTAGGCTCGATTTCAAGCAGTCATTCATGTCGACTTCAGGTGTTCCATCAGGACGTTCTCTTCGTGTTTCCATACGAAGCCAGTGGTCGTGGTATACTTGTAATTCAGCAGTATCTTCGACAGTAAGGAGCCGGCGGCTCCATGGAATGTACATTCCAAGACAATTCAAAGTCGTAGTTTTACCCGAACCAGTACCTCCTGCAATAACGAAGTTTGCAGGTCGGCTGTCAAGTCCTTCAATCCAAACCCACATCATAGCGGCAAGTCTTGAATTGACAGTTCCAAATTTGACGAGGTCGATCATCGTCAGTGGGTCTTCCTTGAATTTACGAATTGTGAGTGTTGGTCCATCTGGTGAAACGGGTGGGATTGTTCCGTTAACACGGGATCCATCCGGAAGGCGACCATCGAATATAGGTACCATTCCAGGTCCGTCTCCAAGTGGAACGTTTGTGAAACCAGCAATGTTTTTTGCGATTTGCATTCCAGCTTCATCATTGATCCAAACATTTGTGCGGCACATACCATGCTCTCGATGAGCAACTTTGACACACTGTGTTCCGCCGTTATACATGACTTCTTCGAGATTATCATCTTCGAAAAGTACTGCAAGATCGCCATGCGGGTTGGGTGCAACAGACCCTTCGACATGGTAAATTGGAGAAGGATGGTTTGGTTCTGTATAGATTGTTACATTTCCGTATTGTTCTAAAATTTGGTCTGACATAAATTCACCTCATCCACCGATCATTTTTGTTGCTCCTAAAAAGAAGAACATGGACATCGTCATCCAGAGTGGTACAAACCACATTACATCTCTCATTCTGCCGAGCATTCGCCCAGATACAGCAACTCCGATTGCGCTTGCTACAGCGAAGAAGAGGCTGAATGTGGAGAGGAAACCATCAATTTGGAATCCCTTTGAACCAGGGGTAAACAATCCCACAAGAAATCCAATAAGACCAGGAAGTCCGATACAAATGAAGAGAATAATAAGGATGCCACTTCCTTGAAGTTCAGTTTCTCTTTTGTTCATCAAATCGTTGAGCCTTTCGTAATCCATTGATAAATTCATCAAAATTTCTTGAAGCGGAGCACCTTGCTCAATAGCAGTTTCAAGTAGGTGCATGACACGCTGGACTTGAGATGATCTGGTTTTCGTTGCAAAACTAGAGAGAGCGGCATCAAAGGTATTTACATGACTTTCAGCCAATGTTTCTTCGAGCAATGGGCCAAGTGGGGCTGGTGCAGTTTTTGCTTGCTGTTGCATTGCTTCTTGGATACCGAGGCCTGCCCCGACTGTATCGGACAATGCTTCAAGGAAACTTGGTAAGGCGTTCTCAATTTTTCTTCTTCGAATCCGTTCTCGAATTGGAGGAATTCCTCCTCCGAGCATAGCAAAGCCAACAACACCCAAGAACAACATCATCGGTTGATTATTGAACGATTCCAGTAGGCGAAAGAGCATGATATCACAACCCTGGATCCTTTGTGTGGGTTTTCAGACCGATCATAACCATTGCAAGAATCGTAAGCATTAGCCCCGCATTAACTACCATATTGATTGTTGATTGCTCTGGCATACCAAAGAAACTGCCCATGTCTCCTACAAGTTGGGGGAAGAGGCCGAAAACCGCAAGGATGATTGGGCCAATCATTCCAATTGAGAGGAGTGATTCTGGAACCCCACTTAAGTCTTCAATATATTTTTTTACATCTTCAGTACGTTCTTCTTCCATGCGACTTCCTTGCTTTTTCAAGGTGTTAATTATGTCCGTATTTTGAGTGATATTCATGTGCATGATGTTAAGCAGACGACGATATCCTTCAGTCTCTGATTTATTCATCATACTCTTGAGTTCTTTTTCGAGTGTTCGTCCACCACTTCTAACCTTGTCCATCATCTCTTTGAAGTCCTCTGAGATGATTCCATATCCCCCTTGGGAAATACTGTGAATTGTTGCTTCGAGACCAATTCCCGATGACATGAGGACATCCATTGCACGAATGACATAGAGAACTTCTCTCTTTTCGTCCAGTTTACGCATACTTTCACCTTCAAATGACGTCTTCTATCAGTTCAAAATGGAACTTTTCAGTAGAACCCTCGTACTCAAGAGCAGAAAAAATGACTTTAACATCTCTTTCTTCAAATGGGTCGTGGATAAATGGTTGCCCTGATCGAAACATCTCGAGAATGCGCTTGTAATCTTCAAGGGATAGAATCCCTCGAACATTGTAGACAGTAGATTCTGAGCCTTCATCGTGGAGATTATCGCCTTCTCCACCACGGATAATTGTACGGGTCATCCTTCGTGTCAATCGAACATCAATATCTGCGTTCGGTATCCGAACCCAATCTGATGCGCCTGTCCCAGTTGCCGGTCGAATGAAAAAATCCATGCCTGCCATAATGACCCCAATTAGTCTGAGGGTGAAGGCAAGATTTGAATGTGTTGGAGTAATTCTCTCAAGAAACTATCTTGAACCAACCAAACCTTGGCTCATGTAAGATGCCTTCATCACTCATAGCATCAAGTTCAGATTCGCTCTTGTCACGTGGGAAACCACGTGCTGCTAGATTTCGAACAAGAGATTCGAAATCGACTCCGTCTCCGTTATCCATTGCTTGAATACATTCGAGAACTACTGGCCGTAGATCGTCGTCAGCTTCTGTAGCCACCTCTTCAACCTCTGCAAGATTTAGCGTAGGAGGAGGTGCTGTAGCGGCTTCGAGTTTCCCTTCAGCGATATCCAATGCTTGCATGACGTTTAATCGGTATGTTTCGGTATCAATCTGTCCATAATGGCCTTGAGCAGCAAGGAGGCCAGGTATCATGTCTTCAGCAACACCCGCTTCTTTCATTCCTTCAGTTGTCGGCTCACAACTCAGTGTAAGTTTATGCTGACTAAGGCGGTTGAGTGTTGCAGCAGAAGCGCTGACAAGCCAAGAAGCGTATCGTTCCCTATCAATTATGCACGCTTCTTCAGGTCGAAGGGATGTGTATACTGCTCCTTCATCGGTTTGATACCAACGCGCTTTTGCAGTCATTGTGAGTAGAACTGGTTCTCCAGCATCAATTTTTTCCAGTAACTGAATTACGAATTCTCTCATTGATTCTGTTGCATATTCGCCCACAGAGAAATAGTGAAGGCCAGAAGGGTCTCGAATTTGCCCATTGTACATCTGTGAACCATTACTGGTTTCTCTTAACTCTAATCGTTCAACTAAGCCTGAAACAATAAGGCGGTTGACTTTTGCACCAAGCTTTGTTATGACGAAAGTAGGATCAAATTCTCCAGTTCCTTTCTCATTAAGAGTAGATTCTCCAAATTCAGAAGCAAGCATGAACCATGCTGGTTGGCGTTTAATTTGCTGTGTTCCGATCATTATTCCATCCCCCATTGTGCTCGAAGTTCGGTTGCTTGAAGTGCTGATTCAGGTTTGATGATTGTGGCTTCATTGCACAAAATCATCGAGCCTTGACCATCATTGATGACTCTTCCTGACGCCTCTAATCGGCAACCAAGTAAGCGATTTCGGATTGATTGAACATACATCATTGACCCGTTCGCTTGAATTTGGTCCACCATCGTGGAGTGGTCTGTTTCAAGCAGAGAAAGAGCAGCTTCTTTCGAAATGAGTAGTGCGCATGTAGCTCCTTGGTCATCGAGAACAAGACGGAGTCTGACATCCTCATTTCCTTCAACTGTTCCATGTTCGCTACATTGTCCTTCACGTAGTACTCTTCGACATTCTGGACATCGCATGATGGTTCCAGAATCTTCACGAATAGATACAATGGTGCCAGTAGTGGAGATTCCTACTCGACTTGGCCCACTCACAAGGTCGAGAAGTCCGACTTCCACTTTGAGATTTGCAAGGTCAAGGTTTCCATCCCAGGGAGTTTCATCCAATATTGTAATTTGCTCGGCTCTATCGACAGTAATGTCAGGAATACCTTGCCAAGCGCGAACACGTGCATCAGTGATGCGTACTGTAATCGGTAATTTCGTTTCATCAATTGGTAAATCAACCCATGCACTCATTCTGCATTGGCCAGTAGGGTCTGCAATCTGCCCAGACCAAAGGTATCGTTCTTCTCCATCTTTGGTGAAAGTACGCTTTGCCCATTCAGTTATGCTGACAATAATTTCGACATCCTTGGAACCATCGCGAAGTGTACTTACTGTCCCAACAAGTCCTTCTTTCAAAGCATCCGTATCTGCGAAAGAGGCATCGTGGAATGGTTCAATTTTCGTGGTTCTGCCAAAGTTGAGTTCTGGTGTGTCTCGAAAGGTCTTGACTTGAGCGCCATCGACTTTTAGCAAAGAGCCGACTTCAAATTCAAAGGGTTCCCAAGAAAGGAAACCGATTGCACCCGATTCATCGGCTAAACGGCCTCGGACAACATCAATACTCCCGCTACCATCTCTTTTGTGTATTTGATCTGGACGTACCGACATGACTCGGCCGACAATGCAAACATATCCATCACCAGGAAGGGAATCGATACCAATTGGCTCACCTGGGGCGACAACTGGCCGAGTTCCTTCACGCAAGACAGCAATGCGTGACGACTGATTGATATTGATCGACATGCGTCCTTGGTATTCGTTGACTGATGCTCCTTCAATTCGAACAACAGATCCTGGTGTGATGTTGGCGTTATTGCCCCAGTCTTTGTACTCCCAGCGGGTTCTTTCTCCAGAACCTTCTTGCCATGGATCGTCTTCAAGAAGACCGAATGAAATTGATTTCGATTCTCCTCGAATCATTTGTTCACGAACATTGTGCGAAACGATTTCTACTTCGATTTCGATCTCACGATCGTCTGCTTTCAACTCGGAAAGAGAACTAACCTTTTTCGATGGTTTCTTCGTTTGACCACTCGCTCCTCCTTGAGAGGTTGGAGTGTCGCTTTCACTTCGAAATCTTCGAACAATCGATCGAATAGCATCTTGTGGGGGGATGAAGAATTCTTCTTCGTATTTCACGAAAGCGGATCGGATTTCTTCTTGATCTGCGTCTGGACATTCCTGCAATACTGCTGCAATATGGCCTGCATATCGGTCGTCTCCGCTCAAAGAATCCACCCCCGCCAGGCGAATTGTTGATTGGGCCTGTGCGGAGAACAGGCTGCGGGCTTTCGTGCGGATTGGTTTAGACTTGACACTCCCATGACCTCCATGGAACTGAACAAGACTGACGAGGGGTGATAAACAATCCCCTTCACAATTCAGGCGGGATTGATACGCATTCCTTGTGCAAAGAGGACGTTTGAAAGATGATTAGTCCCAGTGCTTGACACACCGTTCCTTGTTGAACTACGGCCGAGACTGACTTCTTTTGACAAGGCTTTGAAGAGATTTCCAGAGACGCCAGCCTGTTTAATCGGACCCAATATTTCTCCCTCTTCAATTCGAAGAACTGTACTCGAAGTGACTGAGAAATCTCCGCTCGTTGGGTTAGCCGTGTGTGCTCCCATGACACTGTGAATGACATAACCCGTACCCATTGTCTCAATCATCTCATCAAGGGACATTGGTGGCTTTGAGGACAGTAAATGGACATCGCCGCAACCTGTTACAGGCGGTGACATGTGGCTGCCTCGCGATGCAGATCCTGTGGATTCAGCAGAATCGGTTCTGCCTTCAGATACATTCTTTGCAGCATCTCTTGAGGACCATAGCATCTTGCGGAGAGTACCATTTTCGATGATTGTGTGACATGATGTTGGAACGCCTTCAGCATCACGTGAACCCGAACCAAAACCACCTTCCATCCTTCGATCGTCCATCATTGTGAGATGGTTATCAAGCACAACTTCGTTCAATTTTCCAGACCAATATGATTCGCCTCGAACCATTCTTTCACCAAGAATTGATGGGCGGATGATATTTGAGAATAAGGAACTGATACCCTGTGATGTCATTATGACAGGTGTATCTTGTGCATCTGATTGAATTTCAATAGGATCTCTTGTTTTTTGGGCCCATTCCACTGCTGTAGCCACACAATCTGGAATGCCTGCGATGAGTTTTCGCGAAGATGAACTCTCCCATGAACTTGTCATTTGGTCATCGACATCAATAGAGACTTGGACTCCTAAACCATGTGATGTTGATATCCCTGATGCTTCAATGCCTTGACTCGACAACATAACTCCTGCTTCGGCTCCAATCCCAATGCCTCCTCCAATAACAACAGCTCTTTCGTCGAGTGATGCGACTTCTGAGATGATGTCGTCTCCTTGAGTGAGGAGATCATCAGGCGATAATTTCAGAATTGCCTCATCGAGCATTCCGTCAACAGGATTGGTTTTTTGCGCTGATGGTAAGGAGAAACCTGAGATGCTTGGGCTTGCCTTTGCGATGGACAATGCCTGTGAAACTGCGTGCTTGGCTCCTGAGACATCAACAAGATGTGCATAGCCATATCGACCGTTGTCCAGGATTCGAACACCAAATCCACCTTCACCGCCTCCAGAAGCGAGAGAAATTCTTCCTGCTTCGATATCGAGTGAACGGCCATATCCTTGCGTACCGACAATTTCCCATTCGGAAATGTGTTGTAATTCACATTCCTTAGAGATCTCCTTGCATCCGTCAAGAAGCCGTTCAATCGCATCTTCCGGAATCATCCTCATCCCACCAGTGCTTCTCGAATTCTCATGATTGGACCACCGTCACCTACGGGGACTGTCTGTCCTTTTCCGCAGAACCCAGGGCTTGCTAACTTTGCGTCTTTGGTCAATCCATCGACATCGTTCAAGATTTGCAATGTAAGTCCACTTACGCTTACATCCCGCAGAGGGGTTGTGATTTCTCCATTCTCTATGAGATAGGCTTCTTGAGCAGCGAACTGGAAGGAACCACGGCCAGTATCTACCTGTCCACCACGTGATCCACATGCGTAGACCCCGTATTCAATGTCCTCCATCAGTTCATCAATATCATTGAAATTTCCACCCATGATCATTGTATTCGACATTCGAACAAGAGGATGATGAAGCCCGTCCTGGGCCCGTGCGCCTGCGTTTGGTTCCAATCCAAAGTGATGTGCGGTTTCTCTGTGATTCAAGTAATCGGTTAAGACGCCGTTCTTGATGAGTGTTTTTTCCCTGGTGTCAAGACCTTCATCGTCGATAGGATAGGCGCCATAGCCACCTCGTAGAGTGGGGTCATCAACAACTGTTACGATGTCGTTGCCAATTTTTTGGCCAAGTTTTCCATCAAGACACGAATCACCTGCAGCAACAAGGTCGGCTTCACATGGATGACCCAGTGCTTCATGAATGTAGACTCCTGTAAGGTCTCGGTCTGCGATAAGAGGTAATTTTCCACTTGGGGCCCGCTTGGCTTTGAGTAGTCTCAATGCTGCGATACGAGCATCTCCACCAAGGCTTTGAAGATCACATGCCTCGATAAGTTCCAGCCCCCCTTCTCCGCCATGCCTCATTCTATAGGAGACAGGATCTCCGCCATCTCTGGCAGTTACCATGCCGTTGACCATCGATCGTTGGAATGACCATGTTCTGTCCATCCCCTCAGTTGTTAGGAGTTCAGTGTGGAGGTGCTCATCTGACCAACCACACGATACTGAGATAATCCGTTCATCATCATTAGCGGACTGATGGATATTATCGAGCATTGACAACTTTGTATCGAGATCCGTGTTTCGGACATCTTTCTTGGATTTCCAATGTATTTCATCCTGGTGAATTGGGATTTCAGCAAGTTGAATCGGATTTGAACCGCTTGGGCGGCGGGCAGCAACTGCTTTTGCGAGGCGCACAGTTGCTTCGATTTCATTTGGAATGTTGCTAATATCTGTCGTAGAATGAACGCCCCATGCACCATCTGCTAGGATTCGAAGTGTTGCTCCAATCTCTTGACCTGGAATTGCATGTTCAAGTTGCCCATCCTTCAATCGTACCGAGGAAGTTGTTTCAGCCATCAAACGAATTTCAGCATAACTTGCTCCAAATGTCAAAGCATTGCTTAGAGCATTGTTCATCTTTGTGCGATCGAGGTATCTGGAGGAGTAGGAGGTTAGCGACGCTCGCTCGGATTGGATGACCATGTATCTTCTCTTGTGCGGAGGTGTTTGAACTCTTTGTTTTCAAGAGTCAGAGAAAAGGGATATTTTTATTGAGACGTGTTTACATCTGCAAGGAGAATATGGCCGATTAAAGCCGCCTCAATTCGTATTGCTTCTGTTTCTCCGTCAAGAGCAATACCTAGTTTTTCTGCACCGTGTGAGCTGATTTGGAGAGAAGTTTCAGTTCTTGTCAACCCAAGGTTTGTTAGGAGAGATTGAGCAGATGAAGTGACGTCATCATCGCTGAGAGGTTGGTCTATATTTGGAATATGGAGCAACCAGCCTGATTGAGCACCTTGCGCAAGGCCTGCTCGCTTGAAGGCCTCTGAGACATTGTGTGTTCCTGATAGGACCCTTAGAAACTCAGCATCCAATGTATGGGCTTGTGCCGTTGACCGCTCAATATTGCGTGAACTTACGACCGCAGCAGTCCATAGTTGGCGAGGCGTTTGTGCGACCTTGTCTCCACAAAAGACCCATCTTTCGGAAGGTTGCGACTCTTGGAAGGAATGGACAAATTGTTTGAGATCAATTGGCTTCTCTGAATCCCAAGACCAACATGGAAAGGTGCTCCACATAAACGCATGGCGTACTCTGTTAGCACATCAATTATCCGATTGACCTTCGCCTTCAAGTGGCATATCATCAGTTCGCTGACGTGGCGGAACAACCTTTTCTTCTTTGGATAAGACATTCTTCACTTCCTTGATAATATTCTCAACAAGTGTGGGCCCCCACCCTCTCCATGAAGCTATTTTTTGCTTGTCTGCACGTGTCATTTGCATGACATCTTTGGGAGTTCGTATGCCAAATCCGGCGAGAGAACGGGCTCTTGCACGGCCAACATGGCGTATTTTGACCAATTGTAGAAGATCTTCTTTGCATCCATGTCGGACACGTTGTCGGAGTAGGTCGAGATCTTTTGATAGTTGAGCTAATACTGGCATGTGTTCGTCAGCAAACACATCATCATTGAGCAGGATTTCACGAGCACCATAGAGTAGCCATTCCATCAAATCGACACGATGATGAACGTCTCCAGGTGAAACGTCGAGTTGCTTTTCAATCTCTCTCATCGTTTCTTCTTCAAACCAATGCTCAATACACCATGCCGATTTCACCAATCCCAGGTGTCGTTCTTCATAGGACATGTCATGGAGAAGTTCATCTTCAACTGCTGCAGCCTTCAGTTGAAGATCAGACCCTAGAGTTAAATCTGCAGTCTTAGCCCATAACGATGCAAAATCAGGAGTGCTGCAAGCCAGGTGAGTCAGTCCAAATTGTGTCACTGGTGCGTCGCCACGAACGATTCTTCGAACTGCTCTTCGCATTCCAGTTCTCATAATCGATGCAGAAAGAGGATCGAGATACAATTGAGCAATTCTTTCACCCATCGCCGTAGCTTCGTAGTGCATTGCAGGATGTTCTCCTTTCTGTTGACTCCATCCTCCAACTTGGGTCATTGAAGAAGCCGATACAAAACCCAGAGAGGGTTCAGAATGTGGGGTTTGATTTCTTGATGTTGGCTCCTGTGGAGAGGTCATGCTTACTCCACCTGCATCTTGAGCAATTGTAACCCAGACAGGGACTTCATCTTCCCAAGTTTCTTCATCATCTATGCCGGAGTTTGCAATACGGTCCTGATATTGTTCATCGACACCCTTCCGGCGAAGGAACCTTTCCTCGACGAGCCAATCCAACATTGTGTCAAGACGTTCTTGGAGTTGTGTAGAGGGCATCGTCGTGCCAAGGAATGTTGCTCCAAAGAAGGCTCCAATCGAGTGTCGGTGAAGTAAACCCCCTGTTGCCACCGAAGACAAAAGATGCATTCGCATTGCTGGTTCTGCTGCTAGTTTGGAAGTGATGTCTTCGATTGGACCGAAGAAATACCGCTCGCTGACATCATCAGCAACCTGCCATCCATCCGTGCCCTTACAGAGAATCCATGCTTCTCCAATATCATCGTAACGTGGCCTACCAGCTCTGCCAAGCATCTGATGTACTTCCATAACTGGTAACGGGCGGCTCATTCCATCGTCCCAGCGTTTGATATCTCGTACCAAAACTCTTCGAGCGGGTAAATTCACTCCTGCTGCCAAGGTTGGGGTTGCACAAAGCGCTAGAAGCAAACCTTTCTTGAAAGCCCCTTCAATCACTTGGCGTTGTCGGTGTGTCAATCCAGCATGATGGAATGCAACACCTCCCCGAACACAAAGAGCCAATGTTTCCCCCATACTTGTCTGGGTTCTTCCTTCCAGAGAATCTGCGATATGTTCAAGTTCAATCAGCCGCTCAGGTTGTTCTTTTGCAAATCGTTTCTTGACACGTGCAGAAAGTTTCTTTGCCTCAGATTGGGCACTTCTACGAGTTCCAACGAAGACCAAGACTTGACCGCCTTGGTCAATACTATCATTGAGAACAATCCAAGAAGGATGGCTCAAAGGTCCTTCAAGATGTCTCGGAGGTGAAAGTGGTTGCATACTATTGTCCATCGATGAGGACTGGACCTTGCGGGGTTCAAGGTGCCGATCATGCAGGGTGGAGTACTCCAAGTCCACAGGCCTCCAATCTGATTGTATGAGGGCAGCGTCAAGCCAAGTGGCGAGGATTTCACAATTTCCAACAGTCGCTGATAGGGCGATTAATTGGGCATTTGGTCGAAGAGTTCTCAATCGTGTCAGATTGATTTCAAGGGTTGGCCCTCTTGTTGCATCATGAAGCAGATGGAACTCATCAGCAACAACAACTGACACATTGCTCATAAGTTCTGATCGTGTTCGCATGAGTGAATCCAATTTCTCAGAGGTGCAGATAAGGATGTCACAATCCTCGATGTTCTTTGCCTCTGCAGTGGCGTCGCCCACTCCGAGCCCAATTTTCAAACCGATCTCGGCTCCGATTTCCTTAAGTTCCTCAAATTTTTCACTCGCTAGAGCCTTTAGAGGTACGATATATACTGCTCTTGAACCGGGATTATGGGTAAGTAATTGATTGAGTATTGCTATGTAAGCAACTAGCGACTTACCTGATGCAGTTGGAATCGCAAGCAAGACATTTGAACGAGAGAATACAGCCTCCATCGCTTCATATTGTGGAGGATGCAAGTGTTCAATTTTCCATTTCGATGTGAAAAATTGGCGCACGTTTTCAGGAAGAGCAAGGTTTGCAATCGCTCTTTCCTCCTCGCCCATGACCATAGGTTACGTCAACGGGTGAAAAGGAATGCGCTTCAACTTGCATGCCGACACGCATAAGTCCTTTCGCTTTCTACGAGGTTCATGGACGACAACACCGAGTTGTTAATCGAGCAACGACTATCTGTATTTTCGGATGAACCAGATTTGAATGATTGGTTTGAAGTCATGTGTGGCGCTGCTATGACAGTTTTAGGTCTCTTTCATTTGGTTGAGCCAGGTGAATTAGTCGACCCTGATATGATGCGATGGTTTGCTGCATCTGTAATCGCTGCAGGAGCAGTCTGGGCAGGACATGGATTGAAAGACATGGCTGTGAAGGAAATGCGTCGCTCAACTGCTATGATGGAACTTACTTCTGATGCGCCAACAAATACTGTTGACCACGGTTTGATTCGTGACGTACTTCTTAATCCCGATGCATACAAGGATTTCTTGATCAAGGCTTACGAAGAGGCTTGGTCTGATGGAATCATCACAGAAGATGAACTTGAAGATTTGAAGAAATTCCAAGCAGCGCTCGGAATTAGTGATGAAGATGCCAAGTCCATCTCGGCAAAAGCAAAGAAGTCAAACAGTGAAGAATGAAGTCCAAATGGATGCTTTACCAACAAAGGATTCTGCTAGTTTCTGAGCAGCCTTTCTTCTCTTCCCTTCACGAAGTATGATTACTGCACCCAAGAGTATGCAGGTGATTGCCACAATGGTAGAATAAGGAATAATTCCATTTGCTTGTCGCAGTGCCTCAAATTCAGGTGAATCATTTTCATTAAATTGTGATGAATAGGATACTTGTAAATCCAATAAGTCGAGAGCGCAATCACACAAAGATACAGTGATCCGATCAGGGTATATGGAGTTTTGAAGGCGTTTCCATTTTGAATCTTCAATGTCCACGGGTCGAGTTGCCCATGTTGGAGAGTTAACTGAGCCGTACGACGAGGTATCCACCATCATCGTGTCAATGCGGTGAATCGAAGATGTTGGTTCTTCATCGACAACCAACAAAGCTTCGAGGATCATTATGTCGAGCAAAAGCGCCCGTGTTGCAATAATCGAAAATTGAACAATATGCTCATCCAATCCTTCTCCCATCGTCCCCTGTCTTGCTTCATAGATCTGATTGAAAATCAATCGGTCAAGACGTATTTCATCAAAGTCAGAAACAATGAGTTGCCACTTTCCATCTTGTCTTTCATACGCCTCATCGATCTCCAGCCGTAACCGAAGTTGTTCACCATCTCGTATACCCCACGTCGCACCAACGTGTTCGATCATGGTGGTTTGTGGTGTTGCTGGACTGGAAACATCCCATAATTGCTGTATTCGTTCCTCCAAGAGTTGGTCAAACGTCCATTCTTCATCGCCTTGAACTTCATCAGCCATCGCCCAAAGAGGACTGACGACTCCGCTCATCAACAACACGAAACAGATCGGTAGAAAGATCCCAAATCGCGTCATATCAGATGTAGACTTCCTTCTGATATCCATGGAAAAAAAGATGAGAGCAATTATCGATGGCAATAATATGAGTCCACTATGCGGTTCAAGTTGGGATTCCACTCCTGTCGTGAAATCGAAGTAATTGGCTCCATATACCACCTTTCCATTGAATTCCGAAGCATCGGTAGGCCCTGAACTTTCAACAGCATACAAGCCACTCCAAACATAGGGTTGGTAACGATCATTCTGTCCCTTGAGGCAAAAGACGTAATCTCCTGGGTCAAGTGCTCTCCATCGGTATGTTGTTAACACCATATCATCTTCTGATTTAGTCACGACTTCTGGTGTTGCAACTTGCAGCCCATTGCTTGTCCGAAGTCGATGAACGCCGTTACTTTGTTGTAATTCCAAAGGTACATCTTCCCACTGAATCAGAATTCGGAGAATCTCATGTTCTTGAATATTGAACGACCAACAATCATCTTCAATGCCAACCAATGCTCCTCGATGGACTTCATCGAAATCAGTTGGCTTAGGTTGTAGAGCACTTGTAGGTTCATCCACATCTTTTGCAGCGATGTTATCGGACCATGTGATGTCGAGTTCCATGTAAGATGCTTCACGTAGATGAAATTCCCACGTCGATGGTCTGTCAAGCGTAAATGTAACTCGAATACGAACCGTTTCTTCTGGCCACAACAGGCGACCTTGATCGAGATTGAGTGGTTCGTCTGTCCAACGATACGGTTCAGCATTTGTGCCGGGGCTTGTGGCTGCATCCGCTTCAAGATTTGTCACGCTAGAACCGATTATCACTCGAACATCCATTTCTGGACGATAGAGTCCCAAAATATCGCCTTGCACTCGAAGGTCTATCACAAGATCATCGATTGTATCTGGTAAGAGTGCTAATTCAGTTTGTTCCGGGAACATATCAAATTCGAGAGCCACAGTCTCAGTCGAAACAGGGTTGGCTTGCACACTTCCAGTAATGGTTTCTTCACCCGTTGCCACGGGTGTGAGTAAGCATTCATCATCGGAAACACAAGAGAAAAACAATGTCCCTCCAGTTGCGTTGTCTGTAAGTGAGGCTTGACCAGGAGGAATTATTGAGAGTAAAAGAATCACGATGATGAAGCGATGTATATTCGACTCCATGTTCCCACACTCAAAGTCTGCTATTCAATAAATTGTTTAGATTGTTTCGCCTACGTTTTCAATATCAACGAGAACTGTTGAACATGTACGGCATTTGTATCTCCCGTTACTGCGTTTCTTGCGTGGATATTGATTTGTGCAGGTCGTGCATGTCCAAAGCCAATCTGCAGAGAGTCGTCTCAGATGCTGTGTAAACGCCTTGCCTTGAGTTGCTCCTTCATGGGGCCATAGGGATTCTACTCGGCGAAAAGCTGCATTATGATATCTCATGCCTAAGACATGAAGGAATTCATGATACAAAACAAACCGAGCATAGTCCAACCATTCCTCTGTTAACAAATAGGGATGTAAATCCACAGTTTCAACATCTTCAAAGTGGAGTGTTTCCGTAGTTCTTCCCCGTTTAAACCGAGTCACACCATGGCGTTGTGTTGCGTTTCTTCGAAGGACTGCGAGTTGAACAAGATGTAGATTTTTTAATTCATCTTCATGCCAGACGTCCATATGATTCATCGTAAGTAGAACTTCTATGCGAAGGTCTTCCAAAGACGATACTTGAATTGAAGAAGGTTTAGCCATATTTTGGCCTCAATTCCAACGATGGTATGCAGGATGTCCTTCCTTTACTGCTACAAAGAGGCCTTTACCAGTTGCACAAACCATCTCTCCTGCTTTCAATTCCATACGAATGTTCACACGATCTTCGCTTATTTCTTCAGCAAATGCTGTGATGACGAGTTCAGTATCCATTGGTGTTGGCCGTCTCAACGAAATCGAATAGGATGCCGTGACTGTGCATGGAGGTTCATCGAGATTCTGTTCATCCATCAAAGCAATTGCTGCAGCCCAATTCCCATGGCAATCCATCAGTGTACCGATGATGCCGCCATTGACCATGCCTGGAAACGCTTGATGCTCTTCTGAAGGAGTAAACTTCATTTCTAAACCTTGTTCGGTTCTGTAGGAGTTAATCTGTAAGCCATGTTCATTCGCAGGTCCGCATCCAAAGCAGATTGAACTCGCAGCATACTGCCGTTGAACGCCATTGTCCATGCTCTGACTCCGTGAAGTCAGCCCTTAGACTCTCGCTTTGAGAATCAAGAGTAGAGCTTACGCTCAACTGGTTCCGATGTCCAAGGCCATCGGAGGCCTTTTTGTAACAAAGAGGATTTATCTTCCGATACGGGATTCAATAAACTGCACAAAATGAGACATGTGTTTAGCATGCTTTGCGACGAACCTTTCTGGTAATCTGTTAACGATTGAACCATGAATTGTGTGGAGATTTCTCCCGATCCAGAATCTTTGAAGTTCTCCATCCATACTTAGATTCTTTGAATCTACAGCAAATGAATTTGGACAACATGGTTTGTTCGTTTTGTTACTCCGGGATTGAGTCTTAACCTGTATTCCCTTAGTTCCGTCATAGCTCATCTGGCTATTACGTCTCCCTGTACGTTTTTTCCTTCCTTTGTTTTTCTTGTTACTACTCATAATCTTCCTTCCAATTTACCTGCTCAGAAACGTCTTGCGTTCCCGCCAAAGCGTAGACTGCTTCGGGTAAATTTGGTCGATTATTGGTACATAGGATTCCCATACACAATTCGTGCATTATATTCTTGATTTCAGAGTTTATAAAGGTATTGTTACTTGTAATTCAGCACATGAGGGACATCTGTTCCCCTTTGGCTTCCTCAAGTCTATTTTTGGCAGGGCATAAAAAACGGATGCTGCAATGCATGCATGTCCGAGATGAATCTGCAAATGGAACCCGTTCAAGGTTGTTTTTTGATCCAACCAGTTTAAGAATTCTCTCCATCTCCTGCGAATCAAGAAGAATCAAACGGCGTATGGATTTTTTTTCGTTTGTACTTACATTTGTCTTATGGATGAACCATTTCCCATTCTTCCATGAGTATTGTATAACCGTCGCATTCTCTGTTCCTAATGAAAAAAGAGCAGCATTTTGATTGATTTGATCGATTGAAGAATATCCAAATAGGTTGATTCGAATCAAAAATGAATGTTCGCCTTTTTCTGCAGAAAAGTCTGATGAGTTGTAGACTCTTACTCCATCAATACGTTTTGATCTCGTAGCTGGTATTGACTTGAGGACCATTGTATTGAGCAGATGGATAAAGGATTCATCTTCAATCAATTTAATGCATCTTTCTGCCCCAATCTCTTCAAGATGCTTTTCTGGTTTCACTCGACGAAACACAGAATCCTGTTCTTTCCATTCCTTGAGTTGAGTAATTATTGAATTTCTATCTCCTATGCGATATTGGAATACTTGATTGAATTTTAGTCGAACCAAGTTCATAGACCATTTCATTCCCATCTGATAATCTTCGACATAATCGCGAATCGTTTCACGAATACTCATTTGCATAAGAATCCAAGGCGTTTGAATTGCAAATGAATTCTTTAACAATTGTCCAGTAGGGTGGTTTGTTGCATAGGCTGCAATTCCATAGCGTAGGACAAAGGCTCTCGGGCATCGTTGCATTAGGTTGACTCGAGTTCTTGACCACGTTCTTTGGATTGGATGCATAAGTGAAGAATATTCCTTCAACCGACATTAAGCCTTCTCTACAATACGCCAATTGAAAAGAGGGCTAATATTGAGTTCGCTGTAACCCACAGGCTGATTGGAATCAGTACTAACCCCATGAATCGTGCAAAGGATTCGGCTCCAAATTTGCCAAAGAGGTTGGAAATCGGCCCGCCCCAAGAAGCAATAATTCTCAGAATCAGAACTGTAAGCCCTGATACGAGGATGTGTCCCAAAAGAATGAGAACAGCAAAGAGAATGGAGATTCCACCATCTAATGCTGTTGCGCCTACGCCTTGTGCAATTAGAGCAGGGTCAGCAAGCCAAGAGAACCACCCGATGAAGACGCCGAGGAACACATCACGCTGCATATCTTCTTTTGGCCTCCATTCTTGGAATGATTTGTTTGTTAAACCATGGAGCATGGATCCGAGTAACTTTGCTTCTATTGGCGTACCAGTTCGGTAAGTGACGACACACATTTGAACAAACCAAAGGAACATTACTACGTGAAGTAAATGGGTGAAATATGCGCCAATTGGCAACAAACTTGCCAAAAGTGCAGGGAGGTGTACCATCAAGACACCACATCCTCCAGCCAATGCGATACTAGCCCATAATGCGCCAGGTGGAAGAGGTTCCTCTGGTTTTGTCCAACCTTGACGAGGCAATGCCAGGAATATGAGGAATAAGCCTGCCGGAATCAAGATGGAAAAGTATGTTCCTAGACTGGTTGGTCCACCTGTTCCTATGCCATCGATTGCATCATTCATTGCCTTTGAACCAGCGGTTGGTGTCTCGCTCCATGTGACATGCATCGTTTTGTCAACGATTAAAATCGAATCAGCGTTACCAGTCGGTGAAGAACTCACTAATTCATTATTATAATCCAGAACAATTAGCCAACTTCCGTTTAATTGAGATCTATAAGCGAGTACATCGCTCAATAATGAGTTGTCACCTGTAACTACTTGAACCACCGAAATATCATCTCTTTGCCCAAGTAGGAGGGCGAACTCATTTGCTTGATCTTGAGCAGATTCAGAGCCGGGTGCAATTGCTCCTATGACAAGAGCATTTGAATCACCCATCAATTCAGAAAGCGTCGTGAATTCAGTTCCATCTATCTTGAATTCAGCATCGAGAAGAAGAGTGTTTTCATCGATTATCGCTTCATCACTCAGATTTGTTTGAGCAAAACCAAGAGGGAGCATGAGTAACATCATTACGAAAAGAGCTCCAATGATTGGTAGTGGTAGGGGTGGCTCTGAATTGAAGCCCTTGTACACCAAGCCGATGAAGCAGAAAATGGTCGTCAACGTTAGCCAAATTCCTGCAGTAGCAAATCCTTCGTTATCAGGTTCCACCTCGAACCGGATGATTCCAAATGCATGACAATCGACGTTCGGATTGCCACTTGTGGTTTCTACGCATATTTCCAAATTTGAAGACCCAGTAAACAACTGTTCTTTTCCTGTCCATATCCATGCCGTCTCGTTATTTCCAAGATTACGTTCCATACGAATACGGCCGATTGAATTTTCCATTACAGTATCTCGATCTTTATTCGTTTTTTCATCGGAATCTAAAGGGCCTCGAAGGACCCATGAAACCTCACGGTTTCCGTTACCGTCAATGAGCACATCATTTTCCCCCCAAGGTAATTTCGGAAGAAATTCGATGTGAGCACGTTTCGAAGAATCGATTCGTATACTCGCTTCTGGTTCGTATACCTTGCCAGTCATGATAATTCCGCCAGCATTCGTTTCAAATCCGCCCCACTGAATTCGGGCAATAGTTCCTTCACAGAGGTGTTCTGCGCTGAGGCTAATTCCAAATGTATCTCCTGGTGAGAGGTCAATTTCTAACGGTTGAATTTCTCCTGAAAAATTTTGAGGATTATTCGATGCGATTGTGTCCATCGTATGAGTGATAATTGTTTCATAGACCTGGGAACCTGATATACTTACAGTCATTATAAGGGTTGTAAAGTCATCCCCTGGGGTGAATGGATTAGAAATCTGGGTGCATTGTGTGGATTGAGCCAGACCGGCTTGTGGAACTAAGTAAGCGCTGAAGAAGGTGGAGATGTTAATCGCCCCACTGATTGGATTTATGAGTGGCTCAGAGGTCAGAGAAAAAATCTGGTTTAATCCACTATTCGGGGTGACATCGGCAAATGCAAGTGTAGCATCAGGTCTTGCTCTTTGCAGTACTGACGTTTCAGCGTTTTCACCTTCAA
>CAXAHE010000002.1:0-52472 GCA_963968475.1 uncultured Candidatus Poseidoniales archaeon
GACATCTGCTCTTGGGTATCGTCACCACTGGCTTGTGCGTTCTGTTGCAGCTTTTCTGCGGTCTGAATAATGACCGCTGCTGCGACTGCTGCAACAAGAATCAATGCAATGAATACAATCATTGCACCGATACCAATTGCAGCAAGTTCGTCTTGCTTCGTTTCTTTTTGGTTTTTCATTTTATCACCTTTTTTTTTACTCGTCCTCCCTCCGAAGAGGGTGGAAATGGATGGGGTCAAGAAGCACCTCCTTGACCCAAGTCGATGCGAAGTGGCATGCGTATAACGGCTACTTCGTCTGGAGTTAGTCTACCAATGAATGGTACTTTGTCGGCTGTAAAGCCTGGTGGAAGCCAAGGATTGATCAGAACATCTGATAAAGGTTCCATCGAACGATTTTGAGCACGAATAGTTACCATGACGTTACCATTCCTCATTTCATACCCAGTCGCTATTGAAAGTTTTCGTGAAAGTGGTATTTCATCTGAACCATGACGGCGGTCAGCATTGATTTCAAATCGAACGGGCAGGTTACCACCTGGACCAATGACCGGTACATCGATGAACGATGGATTCGAGATCCATCCTCTTGGTACAGGAGGTTGTAATCGCATCATTGGCAATGGAATATCTCCATCATTGATGATGCGGACGAGAAGAACTCCTGTCTCGCCACCTGCTGGCCATCGGGTATCGACAGATAACCAAAAATGTCTGAACAGGAATGGATTGAGGGTTGAAGAGTTACCACCTATGAGATCATCAACAAGGTATTCAACTTCAGTAGCTGCATATCCAACATCTCCGATTTCAGCTGCGCCTGTAGCGTTTCTGAGTCTTCGCAGGACGTTTTCTACTTCTTCTTCAGCAAGGGCTTTCTCACGTAACAAACGGTGAAGCATGGCAATACTTCTACGTAAGTAGAGTACATCTTCTTCCAATACTTCCAGAGCCTTCTCTGCTTTTCTTACGCTACGGCGTGCTCTTCGGAGTCGATGAGCTTCGAGGAACGAACGTGCTTGGAGCATATCAAGTTCAGTTGTGGCTAATGAATTGACTTCATCACTCACAACACCTTGAACCAGTGTCTCGAGTTCTCTACTCGCCTGCATAAGACGTTGAGCACTCTCAGCGGAAGCAGCAATAGCCGCTTGTGCGTTGGCCAAATCGCCGTCTTCGAGTTCAGCGTCCATTGAGAAATCAACCTCATCAGATTTGTTCTTCGCCATCAGACATCACCTCCTCGTTTGAGTCAGCCGCTACTGCAGCCTGAGGTGGTTCAATGATTGCTGAAAGGTCAAGACCTTCCATTGCAAGGTCATTGAGTAGACGCGCAGGGTCGCCAAGATCACGCTCAATTCGTGTGGCTTTGACTTCGATGTCAGTTAGGCGACCGTAGAGCGACCCATACATGTTGTTCGAACGTCGGAGGATAATCCAGACGACAATTGTGGAGAGGAGGATATAGCCAACGAGTGAAATCAAATTCGTTTCATCCGGTGACATCTGCGGGGGCAATCCCAGAATAACTGCTACAAACCCAAGAATCGGAAGGCTGAGAATCACAGTAAGTTGCCTTCTTGAGTCAGCTAATGCTTGGAAGTGATCAGCATAAATGGTGGATATACCTTTTCGAGCACGTTGGTAATCTTCGTGGATGTATCTGAATTCTTCACTGCTACGCCAAGCCATACGCCACACCCACAGTGCGGTGATAGCGATAATGCTTGGACCCCACCAGACGTAATCGAGTAAGTGGAACGAGAAACCGAGCATGACGACACCGGAATAAACCGCGCCAAGTCTGTACTTTTCATTTTGATTTGTGAGACCCAATAAACCAACTGTAATGATCAACGCAATTCCGAAGCCAGCAAGTACTGTAATAGGAGCCGGAGCACTCGAGTCCACTGTTTGCTCAAATCGAACTACGTCGTTCGTAACGTTGTTGTTCAAGGCATAGGACGAGATGATTGAGACTGTACAATCTGCTGCAACACCCTGTTCCCACCAGTCAAGAGTTTCTCCAGTCACCTGCCAACGAATGATTTCTTCAGCCCCTTCAGGTAAGAAAGACACAACAGGGGTTTTGTCGTTAATGACGAGACCTGTACATTCAAGATTTGAATTGATACCCACCGCTAATGCAGTACCTTCATTCTTCAATGTGAATTCAAGATAGGCTGTTTGGCCTTCCATCAGTTCATCAAGCTCGTTACCATCGGCATCAACAATACGTTGAGAGGATGGATCAATCATTGGATCAGCGTACATGTTTAGAGCAAAGGTGAATGTGTCATTTGTGAAGACAGAGTATCCATTGTGCTCATCAGGATGATAGAGCCGGATATCGAGGTCAAAGCCATCACCGGGAAGAATGTTTGGCCGATCGGGTACTTTAACCATGAATGTCAGTGGAGGCGATTGCACATACTTGGCTCGCTCAGGAAGTTCGATGACGTTTGTTCCTGGAACACATGGCTGAGTCAAGTTGACATAATGAACGGATTCTGCACCTTCAAGGTTTATGATGGAAATATTCCATACGTAATCATCCTCTGAAAGACCTATTGAATTAAAGTCCAATAAACGAGTAATCCCACATATCTCGATGGAGTAATTTGTAGGAGCATCATTGGACGAAGGAATGTGGGAGTAAGGGATAAACACAGCGATTGGATCGTCGTTAGCAGGAGCCTCTAATTTGTCTGCATATCCTATGTCGAACAAACGCTTCATTTTCAATTCAGTTGTAAATTCTCCACTGCCGTCAACATCGACATCTGTAGGGGTAAGGGTGATGCGGAAATCTGCGGCAGTGGTCAAATCGGGATTTGTCTCTTCCGCATTTGCGCCTAGTGTCAAAGTTACTGGGATATTCCTTGGCAATGACAACTGCGTAGGAGAGGATGATGATACACTCCAGTCATCACTTTCAATCGTAAGACCTGGCATCAATATTTGGTATCCAACGTTTACAACAACATCTTGGTTTCCTGTATTTGTGATGGTAGCTGTCCATTCACGATTGTCACCTTGATGGAAGAAATATTTGCCTTCCCATCCTTCTAGGGTGTAGGTGAAGACAGGTGCGACAAGAAGTTGAACCTTGCTTTCGACATAGACTTCACCAGTAACAGTATTTGAGACTGTTATGTTCGCATCGTGGATTGCTCCATTGAGCATATTATCTGTGCCATCAAGTGCTGGTATGGTAATATCAAATGTACCAGAGGAAGTTCCATCGATTGGAATTGTGAAGGTCTGGATGACTGGCGTTGTATCCCATCCGCCATCAACAGAGATGTTTACATTCACTGTTTCAACAAGGTTGCCTGTATTTTCCAGATCAAACGGTAACGTTACGATGGTACCAGGAACTGCAGCAAGGCTGTCGGGTGTGTTAAGAACAACGTCATGAACTTCCGACATGTTTGCAACAATGTTTGCGTACAATTCAACCAATGAGCCGTTTTCATCAACCATGGAAACGGTCAAATTTGCCATGTAAAATTCATCCGCACTCGCTTCTTGTGTAGGATTGATGTTGACTCGGACTGCAGATTCGTATCCTGCGGCAATAATAACGCTGCTTGAGGTGTCAAGTTCAAATGCAACGTCATCATAACCACCGTCATTTAGAGAAACGCTGTACGTTGTCGGCCCATTACCAGTATTCTTGATCACAACAAAGGCAGAGGGTGACTCGTAAGGAGTCGCCTCAATTGTTTGATTCGCTGGCATGAGAGAAGCATTAACAGTCTCTCCAACTCGAATGTCCATTGTTTGCTGTCCAACATAAGCTCCGGTGTCGAGGTCGTAGTAGCGTATGGTCAAAGGTTGATCCAAACCTGCTTGAGCCAATGGGTCGGTCTTCACTGTCAGAGTAACCAGTGAGAGATGCACTCCGGATGACAATGGATAATCCTCTAGATCGCTAGCAAGGTCTACTATTGTGTTATCTGGACTAGTCGTTGTAAGGCTTGCTTCCCAACCAACGGGTAAATCTTGAACTATTTCTAAACGATAGGACGAACGATCGTTACCCGTATTTCCAAATGTGAACATGAAATCAGTATCGACCCCAACATTTGCTGGAAGAGGGCCTGTTTCTGTAATCTCTCCATTGATGACCTTTGGAATAACAATGGACAGTTCTTGAGTAATAGCAGGAGAATATACTGCGTTTGCGACATGCACTGTACCTAACGTAGGAGTTGTTGTGACTGGAATTTTGATGGTTCCTGCAAGAGGAACTTGTCCTGTTTGACTCTGAACACCGAGTGAAGCTGCGAAACTATCTCCCAAAGAGAGGCCTAAGGATTCTTCTGGAGTCAACACTGCATTCCATCGGTCAACTTCGTTAAATCCACCTGATGATGCGGCTTCGAAGGAGATGTCCCCTACGCTTAGAGCAACATCGACGGTTTCAGTGATGTCAGAAGCAAGATTATGCCGTACCTGTACGTTAAGAGCAAAAATCTCATCAATTCCTGTAGATTGGCCCGCATTGAGAACATCGCTTTCAGTTAATGTGATACTTTCTATTGGAAGCCCGGGATCGATTGTGATGACTGGACGCACTTCGATTTGACCTGTATCAGACGTAGGAATACTTCCTGAAACAGCTTCAGCAAAAATGTAGGCACTCAGGCTATCTCCGGCACGGTTGTACTCTGCGGGATCGAGAGGCATCTGGATAGGCGGAACTTCCAAGGTGATGAATCCGGTAACGGTTTCTCCGACTTGTAATTCTCCTGTGTTACTAATAGAAATCGTGTGATTCCAATTCAGAGCATTAACTGAGAGCCCTGAAACAAGATTGAACGAACTAGGAGCATTGCCTGTGTTTTCAACGGTGAAAGCCATGGTTGGTGGAGGATCGGTTTGACCAGGTATGACCATCGTTGTCACATCCGTGATGTCGACGGTCGCTTGGAGATTTTCCCCCGCCATGACGCGAGTTGTTTCGGATAGGACATATCCACTACCGGCAGATGTAATCGATAACGATACAATATCAATCTGTGACAAGAGAGCAGTTGGTGGTACTGTTACTTGGACGCTCAATGTTGTCGTCTCCCCTATGCCAATGAATTGAGTGATAGTCGAATCCAGATCTGTCGATGCCCATCCTAATGTGCTCGAGACTTGAATACTGAAAGAATCAGTAGAACTACCTGTATTTCGAATTACGTAATACAGCGTAGCCGAATCTCCTGGTGATGTCGTACGGTCTGAAGGCCCTACCATCTCGGCAATGTAGTCGCTAAAAACAACATCGAATTCGGTGTAGGTTTGTGTTTGAGTCCATCCAGTGCCATTGAGAACTACTTGGACAGACATGTTCCAAAGACCACTCAGTGAAGTTGCAGAGAACGTACCTGTTAGAACCTCACCCTCTGATGGATCGTAAATTGACCCTGGTTGCATGATTTGAGTATTTGACCAGATGCTTACTGTTGAAGGTGTTGCAGAGGCGTTCGTAAGAAGAAATTGCATAACCGCACTGGTGGCCATTACGCCATCGTTTCTGATGGTTGTATCGAAGGAGTGGCTCTGGCGACTTAGAACGACGTTATCATTTCCTGGAGCAATGGTGGGCAATGTATCGCCTATGACATTTGCCTCATGGAGGGTTTCGACGTTGAAATCTCTTCGATATTCGTTGTTTGCAGGATTACCATCATTCGCGCTTGAGACTCTTGCAAATAAGGTCTGAGAAGGCCCTGTAGTAGCGGTCCAAGAGAGTAGATAGGTCGTACTTGCAGAACCACCTGAGATGGAGCCAAGATCGACCGTGTCGACTGTGCTTTCGGCAGCGCTGGGAGAGCCTTTGTGAACCAACGAAAGGAAAGCATTGCCTGCAGTCGTGCCTATGTTTGAAACATCAATTCGGACGGTGTGGGTATCAGGAGCCAATATTAATGATCCGTTGATGACCGATCCTGCACCATCGAATTTCATAGCAGTGACTTGGAAATCAGGACCTGCGCGGCCAGATGTTTCTGTAGCGTCAGCAAATGGCAAGGCCACTTGAATCAGGAATAACGTAACAAGTAGGACAGGTATCCCTTTCTGCTTAAGCATTTGATGAACCTCCTGCCTTTTCGAATCGTTGAATGGTAACGGACTTCCCCTGAGATTTCCAAATCTCAAGCAACTGAGCCAACAAGCGATCATGTTCCTCATCTGATATGCCTAATCGCCTGCGCTCTTCCCAAAGGAGAAGTTGTTCGGTGCGAGTAAGGAGAGCGTCACGGAGGTATATCTCCAATGTGCGGCGATAAGCATCTCTGTCAGAAACAGCATAGACAATCGAATTACCGGGCAACTGGTCGGCACGGTTTTGGATGAAGTTCCCGAGTGTGAGAGCTTCATCATATGATATGTTCCTGCGATCTAACTCACCTTGAATGGTTGAGGCTATGCTTTGAAGGTCATACTTCGCCTTAGCACGCTGTATTTTCTTCAAATACTTGCGGCATCTTCGCGACATGCTAGGACCCGCCATAGGTTTCTGTGCACTGGGACAGTTTATCAAACAATTGGCCAAAACCTCCTTTTTATTCATTATGCATTGAATTTTAATCATAGCGCATAGCCCTCCTGTAAGCCTTTTACCCCGAAAACAAGGCCGAAACCAAGCATTCATGACAAATGGATGTCAGGTCTTGTCATGTCCGAAGCAATAACGCTCGAAGTAGGTATGAAAAGTCCGGACTTTTCCGTCACTGATTCAAACGGAGTAACCCACTCGTCTTCCGAATACACCCAAAGCGGCAGAAGCGTCATCTTGTATTTCTACCCCAGAGACTCAACACCTGGATGCACAAAGCAAGCGTGTGACTTCCGAGACAATATGGCTAGGCTAAAATCCGAAGGCTACGAAGTCCTCGGCGTATCCAAAGATTCAGGAAAGTCACATCAGAATTTCATTTCAAAACAGGATCTTAATTTCCCACTACTCCTCGATACAGAAGGATCACTCCATGATCAATTTGGAACATGGCGTATGAAGAAGAACTACGGCAGAGAATACATGGGTTGCGTTCGTTCTACGTTTGTGATTGGCCCTGATGGTACTATCGAATGGTGCAGATATAACGTTCGAGCCAAGGGCCACGTCGAGATGTTACTTCGGGAACTCTCACTGGAAGAGTGAATACTATGCAAGACGACATTGGAGGGAACTCAATTCCTCTCAATGCTACGTCGAAAGCTTACGAACCCTGCTATATCGGAAAAGGCTTGGTCGCAGGAAACGACATTGTCATTGGGGCAATGTGCCATATTGGACGTTCTGTAGAAATTGGGGATGGGACAAGAATTCAAGGTTCCACCTACATATCCGATTGCACTAAGATAGAATCGAACGTGTTCATAGGACCGAATTCCACTATTCTAAATGACAAGTACCCTCCGTCAGGAGATAAGGGCAAATGGTCTTCAGTAGTTATTCGGGAAAAGGCTGTCATTGGAGGAGGTACAACGATTCTCCCTGGGGTAACCATTGGAGTAAGCGCCGTACTTGGTGCTGGTTCAGTTCTTACGAAATCTATACCCGATGGGGAAGTTTGGAAAGGTAACCCTGCCTCGTTTCACATGCAACGAAAGGACTACGAAGAAAGGAGAAGTTGAGATGGAAGGCAGGGAACACGTCATTGAATTTCTTACAAAATGCATCGACTATGCAGATGCATCGATTCTTCGCAAGCAAGCAAGAGGGGACACTAAAGAGGTCCCGAAATGGGAAACATACAGGGAATTTACTCGCCACGCATTGGAAGAAATCCAAGCTGGTGAACTCAATAGGTGGTTCCCTCGAGAAAACCCAACCCTTGACCAAGAAGCCTCGGTGCATGATCTAGGCGAAATGGAACACAAGGCACGTTCACTCTTTCTTTCGAACCTAGTGAGCCCAAGACCTCTTGTTATGCTTGGCACGGAATCGAATAATGGAATTCGGAATTTGGCACCATATACCTCGGTATCCATCGTTGCAAATTCACCACCGCTCGCAGTCATATCCTTGTCAGTAAACAGAGAAGACCGTGTCCGTGACTCCCTAATCAATCTCAGAGAAAACGGAAAGGCTGTCCTTAATTTTCTTCAGCCGAATCACGATAATGCCCGCCTCGTTGAAGAAACATGCAAACCGATTCCGAGAGAAGAAAGCGAATGGGAGGCTTTCTCAATCGGATCTTTAGAATCGAATAGACTCATTATGAAAGATGCATCAATGGCAATCGAAGCAGAAGTTGTGGCAGAACACGATTTACCGGACGCCAAAGCGAGCCTCGTAGTATTGCGATTAACCAAGTTAATTGTCCCTGGTGAACATCTTCCAACTGAGTCTGTTCATCTATTGTGCCAACATGGATTGAATCGATTGATGGCTACGCCAACTGCATGGGATTACAACATTGAATCCAATGTCTGAAGCAGACCAACATCAAGTGAAGTCGTTGCAGACCAACCCAGAGAGTCCTCTGTATCCACAAGATGGGGTAAGCGACGTAATGAATCACCAGGATAGCCTTCTGTCATCTCTACTTGGATCGAAGTATTTGTTTTTTCATTAACCAGTCGAGAAATCTTCTCCCCTAATTCTAGCATTGAAATCTCTTCTGTAGAACCGAGGTTAAACGAACGACCAGAAAGGGATTCTCCACTCTTCAAACAGGAATCCAAGCGACCTGAGAGGGCAATACCTTGAACAATATCATCAACCCATGTCAAAGAACGGGTTTGGTTTCCATTTCCGTGAATCTGTACGATATTTGATTCAAGGGCTGAACGCATCATCATGGTAACAACTTGCCCATATTCATCTTGGCTCAAACGGGGGCCATATCCATTAAACGGACGTACAATTCTTCCATCAAGTCCTTGACGAACAGCATGCTGAACCGCTAATTCACCAAGATATTTGCTGGCGCCATAAGCATGGCGTTGATGATGAGAGGAGTGAGTGAAAATGGAAGGTTCAAGATCCCCGAGAGGCATTACTTCTGAATTCCCATATGCTTCTGGAGAAGAAGTGAATACAAATCTACAATTATGTTTCTCTGCGAATTCAATCGCTCTTAGTGTCGAGTTTAGATTTACATCCATCACCATTCTCGCCTCTTCATGGAACCATTTTGTACCATTAATAGCAGCGAGATGATAGACAACATCGATTGAGGATGGATCTTGAATCAAATCGAAGGATGATGCTTTACAAGCATCTGATTCAAGGAGTGTAATTTTATCAAGGATATGCTCCAAGTTTCCGATTTTACCTCTCCAAAAATTATCGAGAACGATGACTTCATCATCGAGATTAAGCAGATGTTCAACCAAACTCGAACCGAGGAAGCCTGCTCCACCAGTTACGAGTACTCGCATGTGTTCACGCCCGTTCTAACACAGTGATGCTAACAATGCCATCCTTGCGTTCAAAGCGAATAGAATCACCATCGTTGACAAGTATGCACGGATCCTCATCAAACCCATGTCCATACGGAACATTGAGCAATGAGCAGGCAGGCAATGTAAGCGGGCAGACATCACGATTGGCGATAGCTTTGGGGCCTTTCCCTTCATACAAGAGTCCCATCAAGACGTATGGAGCAACTGTTGAACCAGACCCTTTTGGATAAATGAGAATCTTATTTTCAATTGCTCTTCCATCAAGCGGATGCCCTGCTTCTTCGATAACACCCGTGTCACGATTAACATAGCCAAGATACGTAATTGGAACATCAGTTACCATAGCAACTCCCTCAATACAGAAATCCTCTTGTGAATCAAGTCCTTTTCCTAGAATAGTGCATTCCCCGTCTTGATGGGTTTTGGAAGAAGTTTGACCTCCATGAGAGGAATGGGATAATTCAGGCCGTGGACCCTCGCTAAGAGATGGATGTACTGCATGGCGAACACATTCAGCGATTGGAGCTACGCTGGTTGGAATACGATTGAGCCCACTTGTGAGATAATGTTCGGCTTTCATCGAATTTGTTAGGAGATGGTTGTATTTCTCACGATTATACGGTGTCACTTCTGGACACGTGTCAACCAAAACAAGAGCGCCTGCTTCCTCTAACATCGACAATGTACCATCTGCTTCAGCGAGAGCATAGTTCTCTTGACTTGTGAAAACCCACAATCGCTGATCATCAATCTGCTCTCCAAATTCCATGTGAGAGCGTAATGCAGAGGCAGTCGTCCTCATCTCCTCTAGACTGGCTTGAGGACAACCTATGACGACCAAATCCACTTGACCTTCTGGTTTTAGTTCCTCATATCGATGCATAAGATCGGCTTGAGTAAATTCCAATTCGCCCTGCCATTCGACGTTTGAAAAATCCTCCAATGATTGTAATGAATGTCCATCAACCCACATCATTGGCGTACCATAATTTGCTGCTGCAGCGGTCAGTGCCTTCTTTCGAGCAAAGGAAATGTACCCTGGCAACCCTTCAACATAGGGCATCGGCCCGAACGGAAGATTCCATTCTGGCTTAGCATTTCTTCCAATCCAATCACCTAGAATGGAGTAATCAGATAGCGTTTCGAGTTCACAGGTAATCTTGACACGAATGTTAGGAACCCTATGTTCGGGAAGGTGTAAACCCCATTCAGGAGCATATCCTGTAAGCGCAGTGGCTAAAGCACTGAGTCCTGATTCTCTATTGGTGATGAGTGATGTCCACGTATTTGTGTAACATACGGCATTTGATTCAGCCCATGAAGCGGTTTCACCCTCAATCTCAATTCCTCGATCGTAAGGTGTACAAGAGAGCGTTGATTCAATACCCAATCGATCATAGGCTTGGACAATCTCAAATTGCTGTTCTAAAAAATCTGGCCAATCAATATCCATTTCCTTCATTTTACGTTTATCGCATCCTGCAGAATTCAATGTTGTTGGAATCACAACAGTCCCATTTTCATCACCACTCAAATCCTTCAAGAAGCGACGTAGTCCGTGGCCTCCTGTGATAACTGAGACACCTGAAACGTGGGCATGGTCTACTTCGAGGAATGCGGATGCTTTGGCAGTACGTGCTAGGTCGACGACAAGACGAGCTGCCTTTTGTCGAGTAGCCCCCTCCAACCCTTCGAGTTGTCGTGATAACCTCTCTGGCAGGTGCATATTATCTTCGAAGTACTGGCGCTTCATCAAGACTCGTATGATTGACCGATGGTTTTGATACCGTTGACGTCACTCCGCTAATTATGTCCTCATCTGAGAACAATAACCAAACAGCCCGCGGAGATAGACAACAAACTCGTTTCTTATCTCTCGAGAATGCAAAACGTATTCTCAAAACAACCGTTGTGCTAAGTGCACTTCTTCTGTCGATTTGGGCAGTTGTTCTCAATCAAGCGCTTGAGCCCCTATCCGATGAAAATATTGAGGACAGTGTCATACTTGTTGAAACAGAAGGAAGAGAGGCTGACGTCTATTGCCCAGAAGGTGGAGCAGACATATTCCTCGGTACTGACTTCGATGGAAACGGTAAACTGTCAACAGATGAAATAAGCTCAAGCACCAAAGTTTGTCACGGTCAACAAGGCCTTTCAGGCCCTCAAGGTCAACAAGGGTATGATGGAATCAATGGCGATCATGGAAATGGAAGTCTTGTTAATCTCACAGCCTTATCCCCTGGAATACCTTGTTCATTTGGAGGAATACAAGTTCAATCAGGTATCGATGCGAATAGAAATCAATTCTTAGATTCAACCGAAGTAGAGATCACCTCCCACATCTGCGATGGCCGATTAGGTGAGGATGGAGAATCCGGTGAGGATGGTAACAACGGAAGCCAAGGCTACTCAGCCCTTATCGATCAACAACCTGCACCGACGGCACTTTGTTCCAAAGGTGTAGTCATGCGATTTGGTGTCGATGATGGAGTCGATGGCGGAATAGCAGACGATGGCATTCTTCATGATGATGAAGTCCGTGAATCCCTCCGGATCTGTTCTGAAAAATTGTATCAGGGGATTGTAGGGGATATTTTTGTGAATTCAGGGGATTCAGCATCTAGCCAATGTTATGAAAGTATAGCAAATAGCGAAAATACAATGTATCTTTTTGCTGCCTCTAACGGTATCAATGGGTGCGAGTTATGGATGCTTGATGTTGATAATACGCCAATTCTGTTGAAAGATATTCATCCATCTGGCGATTCAATTCCAGGTAAAATCCTAGGGATTCAATCCATGGAGACTGAACGAGGATTACGATTCGTTTTTGATGCAGATGACGGTATTCATGGACGTGAGTTATGGGTTTCAGATGGAACTGCTTCAGGGACATTCATGGTGGGAGATATTGAGACTGGAGATGGAATTGATTCCACAAGTGAAATCACAGAATGGATGAATGGAGTTGTTTTCACCACGAATGGACAACAAGGACAACGAATGTGGTGGACGAATGGAAGTGTAACCACTTCGATCTGGCAAGCGCCTTGGCATACAAGCAGTGCAAGTTCTGATTTGATGAATCAATCTGCATCACTTTCCTCTTTAGGTCAAAACATGTTGCTTGGCGATGATGATCGACTTTGGTTTGCGGCTAAGGAAGCCAATATTGGTCTCGAAGTGATGCAATTGGATTCGCAGGGAACAATAACAATGTATGACCTTCGTCCCTTGGGGGATGCTTCCCCATCCGAGGCCATGGTTTCCAATAATGGCCTCGTGCTCGTTGCAGGAGATGGAACTGGCCGTCAACTCGCATATCTCGATGGCACTGGTGGCCTTCAATGGCTCACATCGATGACGAAGGAAGGTACAACCACACCTGTTACGACAATGGCTCCTAAGTTTGGATTGCAACAAATAGGAGATTCAATCATCTTCGATGTTGTTTATCGTGGCGCAGATGCTACGTTATTCTCATACTCCTTTGCAACCTCAACCCTTGTTGAATTGAGTTCGACAATCCTTGCCCCGGGTCATAGTCTCGAATCTGTTTCCAATGGAAATACGATTTGGTTTGATTGTGTTCTTGCTAGCACAGGCATGGAGGTGTGTCAAACGGACGGAACAGTCGGAGGGACGCAGCTCACAGTTGACTTGATGCAGGGCATAAGCAGTAGTCTTCCTCAAGCGTTACTATACACGGATTCAACATTGTTCGTTCTCGCTGAAGGAATTGATGAAACAGGAACCAATAGCGGCCATGCATTGTGGGCCATCGACAATCAAGTAGCTACAATAGCTTTTGATCCGCATACAGGGATAGGGAATGATTCAAGCGCAGGGACATATGGAGGACTAATAGCATCGTCCACGCACGTATTTTTCATTGCTGATGATGGAATACATGGGCATGAATTACATCAATACCTCTTGCCATCGATTCAAGATCAATGGGTCGTTTGGAGTTGAACTCTGTCGATGCAATACGAGCAGGAGATTCCAGGAACATAAGCTGGGTCCAGTTGTTGTTCTGGAAGTAGAGGCTCTCTGCATGCGAAGCATACGGTGGTTCCAGTTTCTGTTAAGTCAGGCTTTAGAGCAACTCGCTTATCGAATACAAAGCATTCTCCATCCCAATAATCGCCTCCAACTTCTTGGAAGTAGCCAAGGATACCACCTTCTAATTGCCTAATGTTCGTAAACCCTGCATCTCGCATGATGACACTCGCTTTTTCACATCGTACACCGCCAGTACAGAACATGACGATTTGTTTGTCTTTGAATGAATCATCCATGTTTGCAACTGCTTCGGGAAAGGCCCTGAAGGTTTTGATGTCGAGTTCAATTGAATTGTGGAAACTGCCTAAACGTGTTTCATATGTGTTTCTTGTATCGAGTAAAACGATGTCCTCATTATTTGAAAGACGTTGATGCAGTTCATTTGGAAAGATTCGCCCATCCTCGGAATCGATACGATCGAAGTTTGGAAGACCTACTGAAATGATCTCGCTTTTCAATCGAACATTCATTCGATTAAACGGTTGTGAGTCTGATGTCGATTCCTTGAACGAAATATCATTGAAGCGCTCATCTTCAATGACCCAGTCTCGAAATTGGACAATGTTGGATTCAAGGCCAGCGACAAAGATATTGATGCCTTCGTGGCTCAGTAGAATAGTACCCTTCAATTCGAGTGAATCACACTTATGCTTGAACGGTTGGCGAAGATTATCCCGATCGGGGATTGTAACGAATTTGTACCCAGCAATGTTGAGGTACTTCTCCGTCATGATTGACCCTCTGGCTTTTCCCTCTTATCTTCACCGATTAACGACGCCAATCATGGCGACTTGCGAGAGGATGACGCCAACCTTGGCCGAAGGCACGGGGGGATACACGAGGCGCAGGTGCCATTTGCCAACGCTTGTGTTCATTGGCCTCGAGTCGTCTAAGCACCGTAACGACAGTTTCCCTATCATGTCCTTTTGTTGCAATTTCATCTGCTCCAAGGCCATCTTCAATGTGATGCTTTAGGATTGAATCAAGAACAGTGTATGGAGGTAGTGTGTCATCATCACGTTGGTCAGGAGCCAGTTCAGCTGAAGGGGGTTTGGTCAAGGTTGAATCGCTTACTGGAGGAGCCTCTCCATTCTTTACAGCTCGACTGTTGAAGACGTTCGCAAGACCATACACTTCCATCTTGTAGACATCACCGAGAGGAGTGTACCCTCCAGCCATATCGCCATAAAGTGTACAATAGCCTTGAGCCAGTTCAGATTTGTTTCCAGTTGCAATCGCCATACGTTGTTGGGCGTTTGCATGGGACATGACAAGAATTGCTCGCAATCGAGCCTGGATGTTTTCTCGAGCAACTGGAGATCCGTTCGTCAACACTGATTCAATTTGATTCTCGACCAAATGATGGAGATCATCGATTGGAAGGGAATCGTATTCCATCCCCAAAGATACTGCAGTATACTCAGCATCTGATTTTGAGTGCTCGGATGAGAATCGAGAAGGCATAGAAAGGCCAAGTACATTCTCAGGACCTACTGCTGCACAGGCTACACATGCGGCGACTGCAGAATCAATACCTCCGCTTAACCCAAGAACAATTCGCTTAATTCCAGATTTTTTGCAATAATCACGGAGACCTAGCACGACAGCATCTGCAAGAGCCTCGAGAACTGTTTCCTCATCCTGTTCCAGTTCACTTTCTCCGGAAAGCTGAATCAAACCAGTACTCTGCCCTTCTTCCATTGAGATCCATTGTGAATGAGTTGAATCGTTCACATCGATGAGAAGTATTCCTTCCTCCCAAGCAGGTGCAATTACCACATCTCCGTTAGGCCATGCTCCAAGAGAACGACCATCGAACAGGAGGTCATCGTTTCCACCAACTTGATTGGCAAGCAAGAATGGATGGTTGAGGCATCCAGCTGCAGTTCGTGCAACACGGAGCCGTGTTTGTATTTTCTCAGCATGATAAGGAGAAGCAGAAAGGTTGACAGTTGCATCGAGTTCTACACCTTGGCGTCCCCATTCTGCAAGTTGTTCAATAGGATCAGCATCGTACTTTGAAGGCGTTTCTCCTGAGACTTGCCAAGCATCCTCGCACACAGTTACACCGAGTTCAAATGACCCGTTAATGGTTCGAGCAATCCCTGGACGATCATCTGCATCAAAATAACGGGCTTCATCAAACACATCATATGTAGGAAGAAGTTGTTTACGAGCCACAACCTTCGCAGGGGCTTGATTACCGATGAGTAAAACACCATTTCCCGGTTGTTCACGGTGATGTTCCGGTACAGTAGGGGTTCCAACGAGTACGGGTATGTCTGCGTTGATTTTCATCGCAGTTTCCTGTGCGATTTGGATGAAACTCGGTTGCATAAGTAAGTCTCTGGGAGGATAACCACAAATTGCAAGTTCAGTACTGACGCAAACAGAAGCACCATGAGATTGAGCTTGAACAACCATTTCTTGTAAACGCTGAGCGTTTCCTACGATATCTCCCACCGTAGGATTGAATTGAAGCAGGGCGATAAGCCCCTTGCTTTGATTGCCCATAGTTTAGCCAACCCGCCGTGATTCATAGCCCTGATGCCTTACTTGTATTGGAGAATCTCGCCGTTAGCATCTTTGTACCACCAACTCGAATCGTTCGGATCTTGCCACCACCAAACGCCATCAGCACCTTGAGTCCAGCCGTCAGTAGGAGCAGAGGTTGTTTCAGCAACTGTTGTTGCAGCAGCCACCTCAGGCACCAATAAATCCGCATCAGGATCTTCAACTTCTTCTTCCTCATCTTCAAGATAATCGGAGTATTCATCCCATTCGATTTCAGATTTAGAACCGCGACGTACGGTTGCATTTCTTGCCATGAGGAGCAATGCGCCAATGATTCCAACTGCTAATAGCAGAGCAACGGAGCCAAGAACTGGATTAACTTCTCCGAAGACGGATTCAGCAAAGCTTGGTTCACGCTGTGGACGTACATCAATAGATGGCCCATTCGCCTTTTTACCGTTTTCGAGGACAACTTCAATCCATTGCAAGCCTTCTTGCTCAGGTCCCCAATCCAGAAGGATAGTGCCTACTGAACCCTCTGCAACCTCAACATCTGCATTTCGAAGAATTGAGGTTGTACCATCTGCTCGAATTACTGAAATTGTGGCTGAAGTCGATCCATCGAGTGTCCCTGTATTCTTGACAAAAATTTGGACCGCTGTTGTCTCTCCTTCCTTCACGTCCAACCGGGAATATTGAATTGCAGGACTATCGAGTTCAAACGTCGGCCTCCTCCATTCCATAAGCCATGAAGTAACGGCATTCCCAGAAGATTCTCCATTTGCCCCGAGCACTTGGTTTCCGGCAAGGTCACGTCCTTCCACAAGGACGTTTACAGTTAACAGGTCAATCAACATCTCATCGGTTATGACAGAGAGATCCATTGTTCCTGTCCCTACAATATTGAGGCCACTGATTTCAGTTCCCTGAAGCAAGAATGGAGCGTCGCCACCACGAAGGTAATCACCTGTTGCAGTATCTTCAACCCACCATACTAGCCGTAAGGATTCGTAGTCAATACCACCTTCTTCGGAAAGAACGATAGTGACTTCATGTTCATCAGCCGAGAGAATAGCTCCCGGACGAGGTGTTTGAACTTCTTTTGGTTCAGGACCAAGCCCGTCGACGATCATCCATTTCACCGATGATTCTTTTGCAGTAGAATCAATACCTTGAGGTGGCAAGCAACCCACTGACCAAGTAAGTGGTATCGTTCCAGAAGTCGAGGGACTTACCAGTGGTACGTTCCATATGCCATCGTATGTCTGAACTGAATAGGTTTGTCCTGCAAACATAACATCGACGCTGCAGTTGAATGCTGGCATTGTGGTTGTTTTGTCAAAGACAAGTCCACCCGTAAGTTCGAACGGAGAATTCGGAGGAATACGGGCTCCATCTTCAAGGGATGAGCCTTGAGTCAATACCAGAGAAACAGTCTCTTGAGGAATCGTCAATGCAGGTGAAAACCGCCAGCGTAGTGCTGGGAATGTTTGGAGAGCTTCTTGACCCGCACGGTCAACAATTCGAACACTTGGTTCTCGGAACGTATCCCCCAAATCGGGTGTTGTCCAAGCGAGTTCTAAATCAGCGATAAGGCGAGTCTCTTTCTCATACGGTCCTGCTTGGGCGCCACTAAGAGCAAGCATATCACACGAGTGGATGATGAGATGTATGCTGTTCGATGTACATGAATCTGTGACAAAATCCCATGTAAACGACAATGGAGAGGTAAGAATATTTGAAGCAAGTTGAATCTCCACAGTGGTCAAATCTGAAGCACCGTTTGGCTCGTTCATATCAACACGAAGTGTGTATGGCTGGCCTGGATGAAGCCAAGATTGAACCCCCCCACTCCACGACATTGCATTTGAAGGAAGTGTAGGAGGGCCGTCTGGTCCAAGTTGATACATGAACAAATGCTCTCCATCAACTGAAGTTCCACCATCCTGCAAGGATTGTCCTGAAGCATCATTTCCAACAAGATATCCAGCAACTTTCTGACCTAATGACCCCATCGAATCATCGAAGAGAAGCGTGTACAATCCCGTTGAGACTGTTAGATCAGTCGGGATAATCAACGACCTTGAATTATATTCATCAGCGCTTGGCAACCCGTTAAGGTCAGTATCGTCAGCCCATTCTCTCCACAGCATGACCTGAACATTCGAGGGCAAGAGAACTGGATCGAGAATTTGGAATTGGACTGTTTGGCTGGTTGAAGCAACACGATGGTCGTACCAATCAATGCTCGAGAAAATTACTGAGGGCGAGGTTGGGTCAATCTTGAAGGAACGGATTTGTTCTGAATCATTGGTCATGCCACCCCCTTCTAACGGAACCACTCGTACGGTCCAAGCAAGGTCACCGAACGTAAACGGTGCAGCATCTGAAACGTTCCACATATCAACATCGAGAGAGGTCGTGTTCGCGACCATTGTCGAGCCTTGCCACAGTTGTACTTCGGCATCACCATCAACAAATGAATCGATTCCGTCTACACCCTCATAGCCGATATCGATTGAAAAGTTCAGCCCAGTACCTGCCGCAAGGTATTCTTTTGAAATCGGAACTGGCCCATTATCATCAGTGATGAGAACGGATTTGATGACAAGGTCGTTTTCTAACGCCTGAAGTCCTGTTCCGCCCCAGAAACTTTGACTCGGTCGTGAAACAACATCGTTGTCCAAAACAACTCGCATCGATACCGACAGTTGTTGTTCATCATCCCAGCCTTGTTCAATTCTGAATTGTACCGTCATCTCACTCATTGTTGCAGAAATACTGGTGACAGTGATTGGTTCGGTTGGGTGGAGTTCTACAAGATGGCTATCACCTTGTCCGAGGGGCGTGCTACCGCCGACTGGAAGTAACCACGTCGCATGGTTCAGGTCGCCTTGCACGTCCAAACGAACAAGAGTTGCGGAACGATCTTCATCAATATCGAATCTTGTAGTGAACGACATCCAACGTTGTGATGGCGTCATTGGCCATGTTGCATTATCGATAGATGCAGTGCCTGTTTCAACATCTTCACTAAAGCCGAGATCAGTTACTTCAACCACAATTTTTCCATTCGACAATCCAGAGAATGGGAAGGTTATGCTCGGAGTTGCACTTACTGTTCTTGTTGCTGAGTTTGCAGCCATCACCAAAGGTGATTGCTCATCAGCACTGATCGAAATCGAGGTATTGTAAGGAACTGCAAGATTAGAAAAGGTTGCAAAACCGTTCCCGTATGCTTCGATGTCCACAAGTGCAAAGCCTTCGCCCATGTGATAAAGCACAGCGGATTGACTTGACAAGGTCGCCTCCAATAACTCAAGTTCGGAAGCGTTGAGTTGTAAATGAGATACTGTGGTTCCATCAATGGCCTTTGAAACAATTGTAGAACTGCCGACACGAAGAGAGATTCCCGTCATGTTCCCGTTTTCAGATGAGACTCCAAGGCCAAAACCACTCAATTCCGAAGTTGGAATCCAAGCTGACGTCGAAGCAATACCAGAAAATCCGAACCCGGATGAAGTTGAATATTTCCCTGAATCAAATTTGTCTTGGAATCCCCATGATCCAATGCGCACATCTTCTGAGCCCCATTCATCGATTCCATCATTGTTGATGTCGAGAGATGGTGCAATGGTTTTAGCACCCGTTTGTAATGTCACTTGCACCTTATCGAGTAAACTTGGAGTGCTAGAATTATGAACAAATTGAAGCTGGAATGAATGTTCATTCGCTTCGAGAGTTCCAGTGTATGGTAGACTTATCGAAGTCCAGTTATCTGTAGAATGATGACGAACATAAGCATCGTATTCACTCATCACTGCTGAGACCAAATAGCCAGCCATGGGCGCATTGTTAGCAAACCATGGAGAAATTACAGTACTGTTGTTCATTGAAGTCAAACCTCTCGACAAAACTGATGCATTGGTTACGCTCCATCCACGATTAGAAGGATCGGTTGTGAATTCCTCGGTTATGAGACCTCCGGCAGAAATTGATTCAATGATCGGCATTGCATTGGTGCTTGAACCAGAAAGTTCCAGAAGGAGTCTCATCGAACCATACTCGTCCCATTCGAGTGCATCGAGATGGATTCGAGTTCCGTTGATCCCTTCAAACCCAGATATGTTTTCCCCTGCGACCTCATCAATGAGCGTCCATGAGATGACTGAATTTTCAGGAAGATCTGCATTGACATACATCGGCGCATATGGACCTTCTGCAAGGGAAAACGAGTTGGAAGTATTGTATCCGAACGAAGGACTGAGCCATGTCGTTACCGGTGGAACAACGATTTTGACATCATCTATGAACCAAAAGTCGCAACAAGTAGAGCCACCACCACTTCCTGACGTTTGCTGAATTCTGAATTGTGAATTCGCATGGAGAGCTGCTACGGGAAGCGTGGCTGAAAATTGGAAATTCGATTTAGGAGTTCCGCCGAACCCAGCTGCTTGGAACGTATGGAAAGTAATCCATTGTGAATTAGCGTTTTTGTATTTGAATTGAAGATTCTCACCACTATCAGGTGTTTCACCACAACCACTCCTACCTTCATGCACCCAAGCATTGAATGGAATATTCACTCGATTTGCGAGGTCAATTACAGGAGAAGTAGCAAAAGTCGAACCACCATGAGTTCTAATCGAGCCTCCACTTGAACCGTTGTACCCACACGCTGGTGAGGTAATTCGACTGCTCAATGAATTTGAAAACGTCCATCCTTGAGCACCGTTGTTGAAATCATATCCTGGCGAAGAACCAGACCCTGTCAACAATCCGGATTGAGAGAAGGTGTTGCTGTGAGTCGCATCTGGGTGATTCCAGGCAGATGCACCTTGCCATAAGAGGGTTTGAGAATTTTGAAGCGGTACTGATTGCATCGTCATCTCAAGATTTGTGATCGAACCTGTAGAGGAAGGGAGTGTCAACTCAAACGGGTTTTGGCTTGTTTGACCGGGTCGAATATCAACGGCTACTGGTGTATTCTCCCCAACTAAGTTCAGTGCAGTGGTCTCTTCAAGAACTTCAAAGGGAGCAGAAGGGGCAAGTGAAGTGAACGGAGCGAACACAAATAAGAACAGAACGAAGAAAGCAACGCTCCGACCGTTCAAAGACCCGGCCATGTAACTGCCTGAATTTGAAAGGTCTTGAATGTGTCACTCCTCAATCTTCCTTCAAAATGAGGGAGAGGTTGAAATCAACCGTGTGATTCGCAGGGTCATGGTTCGACCGTCAGCAGCAGGTGACCTCGATGCAGTAGCGCTTGAAACCGCTTTACTGGATACATGGAAGAATGAAAACGCCTTTGAATCTTCAATTGGTTCGAGTAAAGATGGCGCACCCTTCATTTTCTTGGAAGGCCCACCAACTGCAAACGGAAAGCCTGGGATTCATCACGTTGTAGCAAGAGCCTACAAGGATCTTGTATGCCGTTGGAAGACCATGGAAGGCTTCCTCGTACAACGGAAAGGTGGCTGGGATACACACGGATTGCCTGTTGAAATTGAAGTCCAAAAACGACTTGATTTAATGAGTAACGAAGCCATAGAAGAATTCGGAATGCAAGCCTTCAATGACGCTTGTCGAGAAAGCGTCTGGACCTATGAAAGCGCTTGGAGAGAAATGACGGAACGAATGGCTTATTGGGTCGATTTGGACAATCCATACGTCACATTAGACAACAATTATGTTGAGTCTTGCTGGTGGGCTCTCAAGCAAATGTTCGATAAAAACCTCTTGTATCGTGGCCATAAGGTACTTCCTTATTGTCCACAAACAGGAACATCTTACTCCAGTCATGAAGTTGCACTCGGCTACAAAGAAGTCGAGGAACCTTCGGTCTACATCAAATTCAAACTAACCGATGATGATGCATCCATCCTAGCATGGACAACAACGCCTTGGACACTTCCTGGTAACGTTGGACTCGCGGTTGGGCCAGAAGTCACCTACGCTCGTTGTAGAGTTCGAGAAGAACCTGAAGGATGGAAAGGCAGAGGTGGAGCAAGAGTTGGCGAAGAATTGATTCTTGCCAAGGATTTGATGGGCGAAGTACTAAGGCACCACGTCGATATTATCGAAGAGATTCCTGGTTCTGCTCTGGTTGGCCGTTCGTATGAACCGCTCTTCCCAGGCGCTGTCCCTCGAGGAGATTCTGAGACGGCATGGACTGTACTTTCCGCCGACTGGGTTACGACAACAGATGGTACAGGTGTTGTTCACACCGCAGTCATGTACGGTGAAGACGATTACAATCTCGGCATGGAAGTTGGACTGCCTGCGTATCACACTGTCGGAATGAATGGTCATTTCGTCCCGGGAATTCATCCACAACTCGATGGAAGATATGTTAAGGAATGTGATGATTCTGTCATGGAAATTCTTGTCGAACAAAACGAAAACGTTTCTTCTGGCCTCTTATACCGAGAGAAAAGTTACCTCCACGATTATCCTCATTGCTGGAGAACCGATCATCCTCTGCTTTACTATGCCATGGATTCTTGGTTTGTTCGTATGACAGCAGTCAAAGAGCGTCTCCTCGAATTCAACGATGGTGTCGAATGGGCACCTGATTGGGTTGGTGAAGGTCGATTTGGTGAATGGATACGAAACGTCAAGGATTGGGCTATTTCTCGAGAGAGATACTGGGGAACACCCCTCCCAGTTTGGAGAGATGAAGAAGGAAATATGAAATGTATCGGTTCGATTGCTGAACTTCAAGAAGAAGTTGCCAAAGCAAGAGCTGCTGGAATTGAAAATCCTGATTGTCCAGCAGATGTCGACTTACACAGACCAGTCGTTGATGCATTTACATTGGTATCAGATAACGGTAAGCCGATGAAGAGAGAACCATTTGTCATGGATTGCTGGTTTGATTCGGGTTGTGCACCGTTCGCTCAATGGCATCATCCATTTAGCGAAGAGAACACATTCGATTCATCCTTCCCTGTTGATTACATCTGTGAAGGAGTTGACCAAACCAGAGGATGGTTTTACACACTCTTAGCGGTTTCAACAACCGTTTTTGATTCGCCTGCTTACAAGCGATGTTTGTCACTCGGCCTAATTCTTGATGCTGAAGGGAAAAAGATGTCGAAATCTAAAGGAAATATTGTTGATCCATGGGACCATTTCAACCGAGAAGGTGCTGATGCAACACGTTGGTACATGGTGACCGCTGGAGCTCCATGGAATCCTCTGAAATTCGATTCAAACGGTGTTCGAGAGACCTATGCAAAGATGTTCTTGACTCTGTGGAATGTCTATCGTTTCCATGCAGATTATGCGGCTTTGGATGGCTTTGATCCTGAAACTCAACCGCTACCTGTCGAAGAGCGCTCAAGACTTGATCGCTGGATTCTATCAAAACTTCATACGACCGCACGGGCATATCATGAAGGATTCACGAGCTGGAATTTCCACAAAGCATGTCGTGATCTCGAAGATTTCATTGTCAATGATTTGTCAAATTGGTATGTTCGCCGTAGTCGCCGTCGATTGTGGGATGAAGCAGAATCAAACGACAAACTTGCTTGTCAACACACACTTCATGAAGTTCTTGTCACCTTGAGTAAACTCATTGCTCCTGTCAGCCCATTCATGGTCGATACAATTCATCGTAATCTAACAGGAACATCTGTCCATCTCACCGATTGGCCAGTCGGAACACCTGGCTCGGTTGAAGGAGCGACAGCAGATGTGTGGGATGAAGCACGTTGTGAAGCAACGACAAACCTACCTCCACACGATTCTCAACTGGAGATTGAAATGGAACTTGTGCGTGAACTCGCAGAAACTGGTCGTCGCATCCGAATCGATGCACAACGGAGGCAACGCCTTCCATGTGCCGAAGGATTCATCGTTGCTGGACCAAACTTAGAGCCATACCATGACCTTCTATCGGAAGAACTGAATGTTGAAACAATCTCTGTTGAAACAGACCTAGACAGATTTCAGCAAATCGCACTAGCCGTTAATTTCAGAGCATTAGCACCAAAAGCAAAAGGCGATGTTAACGCAATTGCAAACGAATTGAAAGGAAACGGAGACCCAGAAGCACTTCTTGCAGAGATTAAAGCAGGAAACTGCATTATTATGGGTGTTGCAATCGAAGAATCTGATGTTGAAGTTCGACGAACAGAACGAGAAGGGTTTGCAGCTGCAACCGTGACACTTGGCGAAGGTGATGAAGCACAACATGTGAGCCTTGTATTGGATATGCAAGATACTCCTGAACTCCTATCCAAAGGATTAGCAAGAGACATTACCAGACGAATCCAATCCAAGCGTAAGGATCTGAACCTCGAGATTGAGGCAACCATTGATGTGGATGTATGGATGATAAATGCTCCAGAATTATTCGCTGATGATCAGGAATGGATCGCAAAGGAAACTCGTGCCTCAGGTATTGCTTTCCACAGTGATAACGCACCTGAAGGCACAGAAAACTTCGATGTTGATGGCGCTCATATATCCTACAGGGTTCAATCCAACTGAGGCTATCCAATGCGAATTGTATCGCTTGTGCCAAGTTTGACAAAAACACTAGCAGATTTAGGATTACCCAAAGAACATCTTGTTGGCAGAACGCCTTGGTGTATCTATCCAGAGGAGTATGTACTGGAGATACCAGTTGTTGGAGGAACAAAAACTCCGAATATCAAAAAAATAGTGGCCCTCAATCCAGATCTTGTCATTATGGATAAAGAAGAAAATCCTCTTGAGGTGTTTAATGAACTTGACAAAATGGGAATTGAACGTTTTGTTTCAGAGGTCGAATCGCCAAAAGATGTCCCATACATGCTCCGTTCACTTGGAAAAAGAATTGATTGCGAAAAAATGGGTGAAACATTCGCTGCATCTATTGAACTTGAATTAGAACAAGAGACCGCAAAGAATGGTCCAAAGGTTGCAGCTATGATTTGGCATGAGCCTCTGATGTGTGTTTCGCCAACACGCTATTCGGGATCTCTACTGGAACAATGTGGATTCATTATCCCTGATTTTGAACCAGATGGAAATGGATACCCAGTCGTTACGACGAAGCACCTCATCGAACATAACATCGAAGGAATGCTTCTCTCAAGCGAGCCTCACAATTTCGCACTTGAGGAAGGAGAGGCCATTTCTGGAAAAGTTGTTCGAGAAGGTGGGCCCAAAATTTGGAATGAGTGCATCGATGGAGAAGCGCTCACATGGTTCGGAACATACACGTTGTACGGGCTGAAACACTTCAGGGCTCTTTGCGAGGATTTGAAAATGAAGGCTTCTTAGCCTACACCATGCGCAGGCAACTTCTCGCTATGTTTGTTCTTTGCAGCATGCTTCTTGCTGGGTGTTTTGGCTCAGGGGAATCCGTTGTCGAAGAAATCGAACAGACTTCAATATGGGAAGGCTACGCTCTTATCGACCAACAAGGTCATGAAACCCCAAAGAACTTCATGACACTTGATCTTCGAACCAACCAAAGCACAAACATGACTTGGGCAGTGTTCGATGCAACAAAGGGAGGAAATTGTTGTGAGCATTATCTTGCGACATCCATTGATGGCTCGATATTCAACATCGGAGGAGAGTATCCTGTGTGGTCTGTTGACAGAGGGCATGAATGGGATACGTGGATGCCAGGAGTCACTCCCGACATCCAATGCCGCACATTTATACCTACAAATCCTGGACAGGAAGGCCTCGGCGAGGGCAGCATTGTACAAGCAACAAACGGTGACATCATCTCAATGTCGTGGTTCCCTTATGCTGGAGGGGATTTGAAAATCGATAAATTCTATGCGATTTTATACGATCAATCAGAAATGGAATGGAAATGGTGCTACAACCGAATTACTGAACCATTCTATGATCGAAGTTGGCAGGTCGAAGTTGTCGGACCTATTTCTTCTTCGTTTGGAGATGGAGAATGGGCTTCATTGGTCGTCTCAAATTTCTGGCATCAAACTCAAAATGCAGGTGGACAAATCTCTGTAGACGGTTTGAACTATTATCCAATACAATTCCCTGGCCGTGGGTCATCTCAACCCTCGATCGATGTTGATCTTGACTTTATGAACGAAACCTTAGACCCTTATTGGGACGTAAACAAACCCCACAAGGAAATGCGTGCATTTGCATTACCAAGTGGCGGATTATTGTTCCCTCAGTATTTCGACAATGGAAATGCCGCCTTCCTTGATACAACACTCTCATGGAATGAACTCGCAGTTCAATTTCCGAGTGAATACTGTCACCTTGATTCAACAGGTTCAATCCATTGCGTAGCCAATTCTGGAAACTCCCTCACCCATTATCTCTCGCAAGACGGAGCCATGACATGGACAAACCATACCTATGACATGTCCCCTGTGGCTTCTGGGATAGAAGAATGGGAATTCCAGGGCAATGGAAAGCATGATTTGTTCGTCCTCAATGTTCGATACCAATCCAGTGAAGGGCCGGATGTCGATGTCGTCTATCATACACGAGATTACAGCCAAGATCTTTCCCCAGACACGTTGTCATACATTGGGCAGGGTGATCTCGATTCAACTTCGGGAGCGGGCAACGATATCCGTTTTGATTTTGCAAGTTTAGCCATACTTCCAGATGGAGGTGTTGTCGTAGCCTATCATGATTCAACCGATGTTGACCCGTTGTTTGCTGTTGAACTGCACTTGCCAGAAGTCTAGATCGGGCTTATTTTGAGGGTTATCCTCAAAAGCCCTTGACAAACGATGTAGTTGTATGGTGCTTGCTACATTACCCGGTATCGGTGAGAGACTGATGAAACGACTTGATGACCACTTTGGTGGTCGTGATGAAGTCATGCAAACGTTACAATCAGGAGATATCTCACGAATTGCAGAAGTAGAAGGTATCTCAGTAAAGCGAGCGTTACAACTTGCAAGACAGGTTCATGGAACCGATGGCACCTTCCTTGCCACAAAAGAATCTGAGCGCCTGCACTCACAGTTAATCCAATCGCTGCAATCGTTTTCGTCCTGTTCTGCAACATCTTCGCGAATGCAGATGTTGATGCCGATGCATGATATCGAGCAACGTAGAACACGTTGTGTTGAAATGATGAACTTAGCGAAAGTGGATTTACAGGCTTACGAGCGATTGCAAATGATCTTCAAACAATTAGGACATGCCAGAAAACCAAGTCAAAGATACGAGAGAGTTGTTGTGTCCCGGGATGAACAACCAGAGTGGGCGTCGTTTGTACGAGTATTACAGCCCAGTCCAAGTGAGAAATGGAATGATTATACCGTCTTCAAAACAGTTACTTGGATTGGAAATGATGGTCCCGATGAAGTACCACCCGGCTGGTTGGTTCTCCCTGCAAATGCTGAGAAAGAAATTATGGTTCCTGAGTATACCATTGATTGGTTCAAGAATAACAGAAAGGTCCTTTCAAGTCTGATTCAACTCCTTCAATGGAAGCAAGAATGGAAAGGAACACTCCCCCCAGTTTTGGAGCACATTTTTGCATCAACAAACGGATTAGAAGATCTTTCAGCATTGGTTTCTATGCTTGGAGATGCTGGTGATATCGAAAGTATGGAACATGTTCGAGATAGGCTTTGGAAGACCTCAAAATCACTTGAAGAATCTCTTAACAGCCGCATCGCTGAGGGAATGGAAACCGCTTCTCTCGATTTATCTGGCTCCGATATGCTTGCTGCATTAGCGGATGCTGCCACCTTCCAAAGAAAATTAGCCCAGGCAACTGAAAATGTCATCGATGAAGCATTACAAGAAGGACGAAAGGAAATGGCTGAATATCTTCAAGTCTCTGGAATCAATTGCCCACATGATTTGTACTCATCATCATGGCCAGTCAAAATAAAACGTCCTACACTCGATCAAATCGATGCTGAACTCGAAAGGCGTATCAATGATTCAAGAAGTGAGCATCTTGTTCGCTCATCCCGGAAACTCGCTGCTCTAAAACCAAAATGTGAAGTTGCTCTACGAACACTCATCGAACACGATATGTGGTACAGTATTTCTCGATGGGCTTTGCATCATCAGGCCGAACTACCAGAACTTGTGAGTCATGGGATTTGGTTTGAAGATGGAAGACACCTTTTCATCGAGGGCATTGCTCAACCCGTTTCTTATGGCCTTGGAGACGTTGCACCAAATGGCGACCGTCAGCCAATTGCGTTACTCACCGGTGCAAATAGTGGTGGTAAGACGACACTGTTGGAACTCGTTGGACATATCACCCTCCTCGCCCATATGGGATTACCGGTTCCGGCCAAAAATGCGTTTGTTGGTCGAATCGAATCACTTCACGTCCTTGCAAAATCAGGAGGTACTCAAAGTGCTGGAGCGCTGGAAACAACCTTGGTGGAACTTGCACAAGTTGTTTGTAATGATACTCCTAAGTTGATCCTCGCTGATGAACTTGAAGCGATTACAGAACCAGGAGCTGGTGCTCGGATCATCGCAGGTATGTTACGAGCCGCCCAACAACAAGCCAAGACGACAATGGTTCTTGTTACACATTTAGCACCTGCAATTCTTGAGGCGTATGGGGGATCTGGCCTTCGAGTCGATGGGATTGAAGCCAATGGATTAGATGAACATCTCGAATTGATAGTGGATCGAACTCCAAAAAGAAATTGCCTTGCCCGTTCAACACCCGAACTTATTGTTCGAAGATTGGTTGAACGTTCAAATGGTTCCGCAAAAGACGTCTTTACAGACATCCTTTCATTGTTCTAATCAACATTGGCGACTTGTTTCGCCACCGTATTCAATCATTGGAACTTGGAAGAGATCGCCACAAGGACGATCGACGATTGGAAGGGTTAAGGTGCTTTGAGTCCAATCAATTGTAACCCCACCTGATGCCATTGGAGATGGGATGTAATCCTCACCAGTCTGGGAAACTGTTAGGAGAATTCCATCGCCTGGTTGTAAGATAACGTCCATCGGCAAGAATTCCATGAGCGCATTAACCGATACGAACGGAGTAAGCACTTCTTGACCATCTCTTCCACCTGCGTGGAATCGTAGGTCCATTACAGCATGACCTAGATGCATCCCCGTACCATCAGTCATTTCGATGAAGAGATGTCCTCCAGTCAATCCCGGTGTTGCATCAATATGGAAGGTTGGCATACCAACAATTCGGGTTTCCTCTTCAAACGGTCCGTAACTCAGCGTAACACTGCTTGTTGCAGATACTGTAGAGCCTGATGGCGATAAATCACCGCCAATCAATTCAAGATTTTCGACATCCATCGGAGGATAGGTTTCTTCAAATCGCCATCCACCTTGATTGTCTTGCATTTCAACACCTAAGGTTGGAGCACGACCTTCCCCTCTCAGGTACCAATCGAACCAATAGAGCATTTCATCCGCCCAATCCCAACGTAGAGTGTACGGATATGCTTCTTCTCCACGACCAGGACTCAAGGCACTATGTCCTTCGAGTCGATCAGGATAATCATGAGCCCATTGTCCTGCCAGAGTTTTTACTTCAATACCAGCGTCTTCAACAATTTGATGAGCAGGGAAGGTCATGTGAGGATCAACATTCCAATCCTGCATTCCTTGAATAATGTACACCGAACCATTGTAATTTTCAACGACTCTGTCTAAGAATGAGCGTTCAGTCCAGTAACTGTTTCCAGCATAGTTTACCATTCCCCCGCTGAGATATGCAGCAGGACCATTGGCGTATCCTTGGATGTATCCTTCGCAAAGGTTGTGACTGTCTTCTGTATCTCCATCGACTCCGAACGAGCCATAGACTCCATTGTGCATAATCATGCCACGTGCTTCCATACTTCCGTTTCTCCACATGAGTTCATGAACACCGATAAGCCCGGACATAGGAACAATTGTAGCAAGATATGGGTTGCCGAATGTTGCTGCTTGCCAAGGGGTTGAGCCATCATAGGATTTCCCAATAATGCCAACCTTTCCGTTTGACCAAGATTGTGTACCCAGCCACGTAACAGCAGCATCAATCCCACGTTGCTCATCGGTACCCATCAGGTCCATGCAGTGATTCGATTCCCCAGTACCAAATACTGAGACTTGAGCGACCCCATATCCGTGTGGAACATAGTTCTCAATCAGCATTCTTCCAAGCCGATTTGCTGGAGTTAGAGCATCGACATCACCATCGTTGTAATAAGGCCCTATTTCAGCAATCACTGGAACAAGACAATCATCCGAAAGATTCTCTGCAGAGCTGTAATCACAGCCTTCAATCACTGGCAACCATAATCCAAGATGGACTTCTGCTCCACCAGCAGCACCAGCTCCGCCATCAGCAAGGGTGATACTTGGAACTGGAACATAAACAGATTCAACAGCACCTATTGGATAAGTTCCATTGACACTCACTCGAGAAAATACATCTGTATCGTCATATGCAAGATCGGTCCTATCCCAAGGTTCAGGGTAGGAATCCCCATCAACTAAGCTCGATGCATTTTCCAAGTCTTCACCGAAACAGCCTGTTAGAAGGCTCGGTAAGAGAAGGACTGCCAGTAAAAAGCCGCTTCGCATGGTTAACGGTTAAGGGACGAACATATGACGCTTTGCGCGTCATGATGATTCTTCAGCTTCCTGAGCTTCGAGTTCTGCATGTACTTCATCCATGTCGAGAGATTGGAGTTTACCGATAAGATCACGAAGCGCATCTTCAGGGAGAGCACCAGGTTGCATGAACACACCAATACCATCTTTGAAGGCTACAGTTGTTGGAATAGAACGGATACCGAAAGTTCCTGCAAGTGCCTGTTCAGCCTCGGTATCGACTTTTGCAAATACAACATCAGGGAATTCTTCTGAGACACCTTCGAAGACTGGGGCATAAGCCCGGCAAGGGCCGCACCATTCTGCCCAAAAGTCAATAATTACGAGTTTGTTTTCTTCTATGATTTCATTGAATGAAGATTCATGCATTGCTACGGTCGCCATAGGATATCCTGTAGTTTGGGGGTATATTTGTTCATGCTTTCTTCCATGAGGTTGCATCGGCGGATTCATGTGCTGTAACGCAGCCCCAAGAATATGAGCCGAACTCTCGTCCTCAGTGCAGTTTTAATTTTCCTCTTTACTTCCGCTTCCCCCACATCGATGTTGCTTGATAATCAACAAGTGGAATCAGCAGGAGAAAGCGACACTGTCATCATCTCAGAAATTCTTGTCTCCCCAAATGGAATGAAGAATAACGAGACATGTACGAACTGCTTCAATGCTACAGACTGGAACGCAGACGGAGATTACGGGAAGTTCTCAGATCAATTCATTGAACTTCACAATCCTACTTCACAAGCCATTAACGTCTCTAATTGGGTTCTTGATGACAAACCAGATGGTGGAAGTGCTCCATGTCAAATTGCCCGCAACACAGAGATTCCTGCAAATGGATACATCTCGATATTCATCAATGCATCACGAATTGAACTTGACTATTTCGATGGAGACAGCGTAACACTTTCCGATCCTAGCGGGACACTCATCGACCAGCTTTCCTATCCTGGCGAAGATTCGTGGTATGGCAACTCCTACATCCCATTGGAAAACGGTTCAATCTGGAAGGTAAGTCCCCCAACACCTGGCTTTGCTGAAGGAGAGTTTTTCCCTTCCGCACAAAACATGGTTGGATGTTTCGGAATCAGCGATGGTGGAAGAGTTGACGCAATGGTACTTCAAGGCCGAGTCGTCACAATGAATGCCGAAGCCGATGTTATCAACGAAGGTAATGTCCTCATCCGAGGCGGTAAAATCGAAGCTGTCTGGGGAGACCAAATTCCAGCAAACGTCGATCTAACCAACGTTCCAATAATTGATACCAACGGAACGATTTATCCAGGCCTCATTGATTCGCACAACCATATGCATTACAACCACATCCCACTTTGGGACTTCGAAGTCCACACATCGTCAAAATCCGAAGAAGGTGGCTATTCAAACCGAAATCAGTGGAAGAATAATCCAAACTACAAACGAGACATTTCATGGATGAAGACATTCGTTCAGGGCGGCAGTATGTGGAATATGGCCGATGAGCAGATGAAGTATGCAGAAGTCATGGCTGTCGCAGGAGGAGTAACTTCCGTCCAAGGTTCACCAAGTTCCAACACTGATGCTTGGGACAGCATGCTTTCAAGAAACATCGAATTGTACAACTTTGGTTGCTGCGATGATATCCACACAAAGGTAACCACTCTTGAAAGCGATTATGTAGGAAGCCATATCAAGAACGGAAACAACTCGAAGAACCTCAATGCATGGTACCTTCACCTCTCAGAAGGCGTTGACGAAGTTAGCCGAGCAGAATTCGATGTACTGGTACAAAATGACCTTCTCGTTGGAGAATTGATTGTAGTTCACGGAACTGCATTAACTGCAACTGAATTCGCAATGATGGGACAGGTTGGAGCCGATTTAGCATGGTCTCCTTTGTCGAATCTCCTCCTCTACGGAGACACAACTGATGTTGTAGCTGCTGACCAAGCCGGTGTAAGAATATCAATAGCACCAGATTGGGGACCAAGTGGATCCAAGAATGTCCTTCATGAACTCAAAGTCGCTGACGTTTGGAACAAGCAAGCCCTTGACGGCTACTTCTCCGATTATGAACTTGCAGCAATGACAACAAAGAACCCTGCTTTGGCGAACAACTGGGACGGATTCGTTGGAAGAGTAAACGCTGGTTTGTACGCTGACCTCGTCGTTGTCGACAACTTCCATGAAGACCCTTACAGAAACCTCATTGAAGCAGTTGACGCAGATATTCGATTAACCCTTGTTAATGGCCAACCTGTTTGGGGAGACATCGATATCATGACTGAACTGAAAGGAAATGATTGGGAGACTGTTACAGGTCCAGGATTTGACAAAGCAGTTGATGTAACCGACCGATCTGTTGCAGAAGGTACGCAATCATGGTCTACAATTCTCAGCAACATGGAGATGGCTATGGCGTTGAATGAAGCAGATATCGATTCCACATGGTCAGCAAACACTGACAGTTACAGTTCCATGCAAGGCAATGTACTGAATAATATATTCACTACTGGAGATACACGTCACTTTGGAATCATTGAAGGTTCAAACCATGCAAATACGCATGTAGATTTGACCGTCTTACAGGATTATTACGATGTACCAATGATCAACGGAGAACGGACCGGAGTGAATGTCGTTTTCAGTCCACAAGACGGAAACAATGGTGGTTCAACAATCGATCCAGTTGACCCTGTGGACCCGGTTGACCCAGTGAATCCGGTTGACCCAGTTGATCCGATAGACAATGGAGATACCAACGACACAGGCCGAGATGATTGCCCTCCAAATTGTATTCTTGGAGACGATATTGACGACACAAAAGCGGAAGAAGACTCCTTAATCGGGCCTGGTATCCTCTTACTGATTATTGTCGTCATACTGCTTGCTGCTATTACGATCTTAACTCGAGAGACTGAGGAAGAAAAAGAATTCAGCGAAGACCAAACTGTCCTCATCGAGAAAGAATGGGAAAGTGAATCGTTCCAATTCGTTCCAGATATGCCACCATTATCGCCACCTCCAGGTGGCAAACTCGAAGAAGAGTAATCAAGCGAAGTCCCATGTAGGGCCGTCTGGTGTATCCTTTACGACAACACCGAGTCCTGCTAATTCGTCTCTGATAGCATCAGCACGTGGCCAGTCCTTGTTCGCTCTTGCATCTGTTCTTTGGGCAAGAAGTTCCTCGACTTTAGGAGCAATCTCGACTCGACGGGGATCTTCCTCAGGTTCTGCGAGAACAACTTCTGGCTCCGGTAATATTCCGAGAATTTGCCCTGCTGTTTCTTCCAACCAAACTTTCGCATAGTTGGCAACTGCACGAGAATCGCCTTCATCAAGTTCCATAGAAAGGACACGTTGCAATTCTTTTGTTGCTGCGAGAACTTTTGCTACAGCTTCACGGCTGTTGAAATCATCATCCATTGCTCGGGCAAATCCTTCGGCCATCTTTTCAAGAAGACCAAGCGATTTGGAAAGAGGATTCATACTTGTAATATCGGCCATCGGCAAGTCATGAATTTGGCCTTCAGTACATCCACGAAGGGCAGATGCATAGACGTCGATAATACGGCTGTGATTTCGTTGAGCATCTTTCAGAAGTTGTTCGTTCATATCGATGGGTGAACGGTAATGTGCATTGACCAGAGCGAATCTCAAGACCATTGGATCAATCTTTTTACGAATCTCTTGGATGGTCCAAAAGTTACCGAGTGATTTACTCATTTTCTCTCCATCGATGTTGACAAATCCATTGTGGAGCCAATATCCTGCAAGCGGAGAATGCCCTGTATGGCATTCGCTTTGGAATATTTCAGCCTCATGGTGAGGGAACCTCAAATCATGCCCTCCACCATGAATATCAAAGGATACTCCAAAGTGGTCGAGACTCATTGCGCTGCATTCAATATGCCACCCAGGACGACCTTCGCCCCAAGGAGAGGGCCATGTTGGCTCACCTGCCTTGGCTTGTTTCCATAATGCGAAATCTTTGTGATCACGTTTGGTATCTCCAGTATCTTGGACTCTTCCGCCTGCTCCTTGTCGAACAGCGTCGATGGATTGTCCAGTGAGCTGACCATACTTGTCAGGAGCAGATTCTACATGGAAATAGACCCCATCCTTGGCAGTATATGCATGGCCTTTCTGAATCAAATCCTCGATAATGTGAATCATTGAATCCACATATTCAGTACACCTTGGATAATGATCTGCACGAAGAATATTGAGTGAATCCATATCCTCATAATAGGTTTCTATGTTCTTTTCCACTAACACTTTCCAGTCTTCTCCAGATTCGATTGAACGCTTGATAATTTTATCATCAATGTCTGTGAAATTTTGAACATAATCGACATCATAGCCTGACGCTTCTAGCCAACGATGTATCAAATCAAAAGCGATGTAACATCGTGCATGACCCAAATGACAGAGGTCGTAAACCGTTACTCCGCAAACATACATCCCTACTTTTCCAGGAGATTGTGTCTTAAATTCGACTTTTTCTCTGCGTCGGGTGTCGTGAAGGCGGAGTGGCATGTGAACAGGTCGACGGTGTAATCCCTCTCACTTGAAGGTTCATACGCAAGAGGGCCTACGCAGGCATGAGACTCATGTTGGATTTGACTAAGAGTGATGGAATTGGGTACTTTAACAGAAAACTCAAGGACACTGATTTAATCCGAATTTCATGGATTTTACCAACAGTATCTATCATTTTAGCCTCCTTAATCCATTACTTTTCGGGAAATTACCGAGATATTCCGTTCTTCATTTCTGAAACAGACCATCCTGGCCTAGAGGATCACGTCTTTTCGGTAGGGCTGTTCTTGTCTGCAGTAATACAAGCAGTTGTTTCATTCAGGCTTTACATTTTGTTCAAACCAGTCGCTTCACCCAAATTACATCTCGTCGCTCTGCTTTGTGGATTAGCAACTTCGACTCACTTAGCAGTGTTAGCATTTGCAACAATGGATCAACATCTTGAGATTCACATATACACTGCTATGGTAGTCTTCCATGGTGGCTTCGCATGGGCTTTTGCAACGCATTTTTCACTACCAAAATCAACTTCAAAGGGGCGTAAAGTACGTCTGTATTCCTTGGCATTGGCCTTTGTGTCTCTTGTCGTCATGAGTGTTTCAATTGGAGAAGGAATTAAGTCGGGAGAAAAGGAACTCGGAGTCCATTCTTCAGAGATTGGTTTGGATTATCTACAACCGTGGGTTGATGTCGCTGCGCCAGCAGAATTTCTGCTCTTCTTTGGGCTCATCGGATGCCTCGCATCATTCCGCTGGGACATTGAGGAACACGCCTCCAAGGGTCAAGATACGCCTATCGAGGGTTGAAAGAGCGACTGTGTTGGGATCAATACCCTGTTCACAAGAATCCTTCCATACATGAACGTTCATTCTCCGATGAGATAAAATGTGCTTGATGCATCCAAGATATTCAAGTCCTTCACAATTGAGATTCTCATCCATTTGTGGACCCCATAGTCCAGCAAATAAACCTGAATCCGGACGTTGTATTAATTCAGGCTGACCATGAGCATCAACCTTGAGTATGCATTGAAGTTCGATTGACGTTTTCTTTTGTTTCTTAGGCCGTGGCAATTCATTGGCTCGTAATGTCCCTTGGCAACTTTCACGCACTGGGCACTCGTTGCACCTAGGGTTTCTTGGCCGACAAACTAGGGCGCCTAGTTCCATCATGGCTTGATTCCAATCACCTGGATGTTCATGAACAATAATTCCATCAGCATACTCTTGAACATCTTTTACAGATGGATCATCATTGTTCGTTTGACGAGCCATGACTCTGCGAACGTTTCCATCAACGCAGGCAACTGGATGAGAGAAGGCAATCGAGGCTACAGCAGCAGCAGTATACGGGCCAATGCCGGGCAAAGCAAGTAATTCATCGTATGTTGTCGGAAGAACGCCATCGAAATCTGCTACAATAATTTCAGACAATGCATGGAGCCTTCTTGCCCTTGAGTAGTATCCTGCACCTTGCCACATGAAGAGCACTTCATCAACCTCAGATTTGGCCATAGAAGATGGTGTAGGGAATCGTTCATACAAGCGCTTATGATATTCAATACCACGTTCCATCTGCGTTTGTTGAAGAAGAATCTCTGACAATAAGATCGACCAAGGAGATGGATTTAATCGCCAAGGTAAACTTCGCTGGTTTTGATAAAACCAATTCAAAAGAGCATCTTGTTTCAATTGTTCATCGCCTCCGGATGAGTAAGTACAAAGGTCATTCAAGATGATTTAGCAGCTTCAATTTTTGCGTCATTCGATTTGATTTGCTCCCAAACAAGTTCTGCAATATCCTTTACTTCAATGTTTGAATCAATGGCCGACAATCCATCTGTAACCATTGTTGAACAGAATGGACATCCAACTGCAACAGTATCTGCTCCAGTCGCTGCAAGTTCCTTCGCTCGAATGATGTTGACTCTGTCATTTCCTTCTGGGACAGACTCTTCCATCCACATCTGTGCGCCACCTGCGCCACAGCAGAAAGAACCACGGCCATGACGTTCTGCTTCCACATCAACGCCGCCAATGGCGTCACGTGGAGCATCGTATTCTCCTCCTATCCGACCGAGATAACAAGGGTCGTGATATGTGACCGAACCATCATGCTTGGGTTCAGGAAGTTTGCCTTCGCCTTGAAGATGAGCAATCAACTGAGAGTGGTGCATCACTTCGATGTCTTCTCCGCCATAGTCCTTGTATTCCTTACCAAGTGTATGGAAACAGTGAGGACAGGATGCAACGACTTTCTTTACACCAAGTTCGTTGAACGTTTCCAGATTGGTTTCTGCAAGCATCTGGAAGAGATATTCGTTTCCTGCTCGACGTGCTGCATCTCCACTGCAACCTTCTTGCATTCCAAGAATACCGACATCCAATCCTGCTTCTTTCATAATTGAAATCGTGTCTCTTGCGACCTTTTTGTTGCGCTCGTCGAAGGAAGCTGCACAGCCGGCGAAGTAGATGTATTCCGCAGGTTCTGCAACCTTGACATCAAGATCTGCAGCCCAATCGCCTCGCTCATGTGAAGGCAAACCGTAAGGATTTGAATCGGATTCTAAATTTTCAATTGTCGCCATGAGTGGCATAATTGTATCTTCAACTGATTCGTCAAATTCCATACGTTCCATCATCAAGTGACGACGGGCGTCTGTGAGTTTAGGTACATGCTCAATATTGACAGGGCATACATCAACACAAGCATGACATGTTGTACATGCCCAGACTGCTTCTTCACCAAATCTGGCAATGATGTCTTCATCAGGTGTTTCTCCAGCGAGCAATTGCGATGAATGTTCGTTAGCATAATTACGTACATCATGAATGATTTGCATTGGATTGAGAGACTTACCAGAAGCATAGGCTGGACAGACGTCCTGACAGCGAGCACAAGAAGTACAAGCCCATCCATCAATGAGACTTCTCCATGTGAGTTGTGTGAAAGTTGAGGCTCCAAAGGTTTCCAGTTCTAAATCCTCTAATGAGACTGCTGAACCACTTTCATCAATTGCAAGAGGTCGCATTTTTGCCATAGGCTCTGTGTCGAAGAATGCAACGTTAGGCAATGCCATGACAAGATGCATGTGTTTTGAGAGTGGAATCAAGAAAAGGAACGTGCATATAGCAACCATGTGAGCCCAGTAGGCGATATTGATTGTACCTTGGCTTGGTGAAAAGGTATCGGCGACCCATGCACCAATCATTTCCCATGTCGGATCTGGATTCTCTCCTGCTTCTACAATGTAGGATGTGACACAGATGGTCATGATCAGAAGTAAAATGACATTTCCCTCGAGTTGAGATTTTCCTTTCAACTTCTCAGGAGTGAAGAGAACTCTCCGATTGAGAGCAAGGAAACAACCAAGAAGAGCGCTTGTATATCCAAGTTCAACCATTCCATTCCAGATTCCGTTTAACATATCAGGAAGGATGTGGTCACTAAATCGATTGGCTGTTGCAAGGTCAAGCATATCCGAGGAGAGCATCAAAAAGCCCCAGAACATCAATACGTGCATTGTTCCTGCAACTTTATCCTCCAAAACTTTCTTTTGACCAAGCCAAACTGTGAGCGTCTCTTTCAAGCGCTTGCCCCAAGAATCAAATCGCTTATCGGGAGCTCCGAGAAGAACCAATCGTGTTGCTTTTTGAACCTGATAGGAAAAGAAAGCAATCGACACACCTCCGAGTATCAAAAGGAGGTAATACCCTTTGATTCCCGCGTAGTCAACGTCGAGTGGATGGACCATCATAATCCAACCCAAGTGTATTCAATCCTTCAACCCAACGATTGAAACAATACCAATCCTAATGATTGTGAAACTACTGGGGAGACCATGGTGAAAGCGAGCGCTCCTGGAAAGTGTATTCTTTTCGGAGAGCATGCTGTCGTTTACGGGCAGCCTGCTGTTGCATGCAGCATCAACCAACGAATGATCGTTGAACTCGAAGAAGAAACTAAATTTGATTCGTGGCGACTTGATGGAGCAATATTGAATCTCAAAAAGCACCCGCACATACGATTTCTCAGGGATAATTTGTGGTCTGAAGGAGACAATCCACCGCTTAAGATTCGAATTCGAGGCACTCTGCCTGCAGCTTCTGGACTGGGGTCTTCAGCAGCACTATCCGTTGCTTTAGTCGCAGCTTTACAACAACTGAGGCAAGAAGAACTTAACCCCGAAATGGCAGGCTCATTATCACATCAAGCCGAAGCATTCGCACAAGATGGTAGAGCAAGCCCTATCGATACAACAACAAGTGCACTTGGTGGATTCATTGTTTTATCAGATTCGATTGAAGAATCTCTTGACCACATCGGAGAGCGTACATTACAGCATCAAGGCGATATTACGACATGGCAATTGCATTCCTTTGAGGCAAAGATACCCAAGGACACATATCTCGTCATTGGCAATACGGGCATTCGCGGTTCAACCTCAAAACAAGTATCAAAAGTTGCAGCATTACTTGCAAAAGAACCTAAACGCCAAGTGGAGATTGAAGCCATTGGATCCATCGCCAGAAAAGGCATTGAAGCACTCCGAACAGGAGATATGGAATTGGCCGGTAAAGCAATGACTGAAAACCACATCATACTTCGCTCACTCGGTGTATCCTCCCCTGAATTAGAAAAACTGATCAAAGCTGCAGCACCATCAAGCCTAGGAGTGAAATTAACCGGTTCTGGCGGTGGTGGATGTATGATTGCATTAACACAAAATCCAGAAAGAACCGTAGGAGCAATTGAGATGGAAGGTGGAAGAGCATTCATATCTCCCTTTAATACTCCTGGCGTTCGTATTGAGACCCTCTCATCACAGGATAATAGCGAACAGTGAACTGTTTTTCTAGTCCATAGAATCTATTGCGGCCGAGCCGTCAGTTTATATACTCCGGGCAGAAGGATTGAGACATGACCACCGATGAAGAGCGTTTGACAGTAGTCAACGTCGTTGCTAGTACCCGTGTTGCCGAAGAACTTGACCTCCCTGACATTGCGATTCAACTCAATTGTGAGTATGAGCCTGAGCAATTCCCAGGTGTCGTTTACCGAGTCACAGAACCTAAACTAGCAATCCTCATGTTCCGCTCTGGGCGTGCAGTTTGTACTGGTGGAAAGAACGAAGACAATATTCACACAGGTATCGATCGCATGATCAAGGACCTACGTGCTGCAGGAATTACCACATGGGACGTCGAGGACGTCGAGATTGAAGTTCAAAACATGGTTGCAACCTACGCACTTCACTACCCTGAAGATTATGATGGAAAGGACAAGTTCACTGGAGCAGACCAAGCCGGAGAACCTCGTAAGTTGAACCTAAACAACCTTACTTTCCACCTTCCATTCGACAAAGTTGAATACGAACCAGAGCAATTCCCTGGATTGATTTACCGCCTTGACTATCCAAAGGTTGTTTGCCTTATCTTCGGCAGCGGAAAGATGGTTATCACTGGCGCACGCCACAAGGATGAGATTCTGGAAGCTGTTGAAATCATTAAGGACGAATTGGCTGACTTGCTCTGAAGATGCCATCGCATCTTTCATGTGCTTGAACACTCAAGGGCATACATGGGCGAAGCACGTCTGCAAGCAGGCATCCCTCTTCTGCTGGTGCTCCTGCTCTTGGGCATGTCCCAAACATCGTTCACATCCACATGGGTTCTTGACGACAGTGAATCAGTCGTAAAACACGCTGGTGGTGACCCAGGAGTCAGTGATGTTCCCACTTGGAGAGTTGGAGATAAATGGGTGTACTCTGGCACATTTGATCCTTCAATTCTCATTACCGATACAGGTGTCTCAGCGAATGTCGGTGAAATCAACGGGGACTCGACTGCAGAAGTGACTGAAATCCTTGAACTGCAAGTTGATAACGGCTCAGAGTGGGTCTACAAACTACGAATGACTGCAGATTTCGACAAGAGTGGCGTTGAACTCGAGGGATACACAGGAAATGCAGAGATTCAATTCACGCAAACAGAATATCTCCGAGTCAGCGATTTCGCCTCACTTCGAAACGACTTGGACTTGGACATCAAATTCGTCCCGTACGGAATCGGGTCCCTAACTCAACTTTTGGGAGACATAACAATCACCAACTTATACAGCCCTGGTGCTGAAACCTATGACTTCCCAATACGAGACGGAGAGCGTTGGACGGTATTGACGACTGCATCTGCCACATGGTCTGGCCAAAGCGATTACATCACACCATTTCCCCCTCCAGTGAGCGATACAAATACAACCACGTGGGAAGTGACAAAGGTTGGTCAGCCGCGAAATACGTTTGGTTCAGGAATCGCATACAGTGGATGTGATTCTTCCTACGAACTCACCTCGTGGAATTCCGATGGTGTATCCACAGGTTATCGATGGTATTGCCCTGCTGTCAACAACTTCGCATGGAGACATTCCGAAGAAGACGTTGGACTGACAATCGATTTCAGATTAAAACAATATATGCCAGTTGGAGCAACTGGTTCTGAAAGCAACAGCGATCCAGGTACAAGATCAGAATGCATTGATGTCCAGCCAGAGCGAACACTTACTGCCTTAGACACACCCCTCGATGTTTGGGTTTCTCTCGATCCAAGTTGTTTTGGTTCGATCAGTGGAGTAAATGTTGAACTCGATTATACCGATACTGAAACCAGTTTGGTAACTGGCTCCAATGGCTCAGGTATGGCCTCAATCAACGTTGGTAATGCTCTCGATTATTCCTCCACAAATACGGATTGGGCGAGTCATGGCATTGTCGCTAAAGCAGGAAATTATGTTGGCTCCACGACCATCACATTAGATGAATATCTCGTAGGATTAGACCTCATTGCAGATGAGGAACGTGCGGTCATCATCCGTAATCGGAGCGGTGAATTGAGTACTGTTAGTTCCCTCTCTGGATACAATGTGCTCCCAGGTGACGAACTTACTGTTGAAGTCGCTGTTGTAAACAAAGGAATCACTGCTTCGAGTCCAACTCAAATGCGGATTTATCATCCAGATGGTTCAACCTTTGATCTTGGGCTGCCGAGTCTTGGTACATACGAATCACACAAAGTCGACTTCACATGGATTGTTCCCCTCGACAAGAGCGTTGGCGATGTTCCAATACGATGGGAGGCAGACCCTATGCAAGTGAACTCCGCAGATGCTAATTCAGATAACGATCTAGCCGAAATCACTCTCTTTGTAGGACGTCTCCCCACCGCATTGGCAGAACCGATTGAAGAATTCACCAATGTTCAGACGATCATCAATGCAAGTGGAAGTTTTGATGAAGATGGAGGCGATGTATCTTGCTTATTCAACATCCCATATGATGATGGAACTCGTACATACTCGTACATGAAAGTGGAATCCATAGATTGTATGCTCAACTTTACTTGGACTGACGATGGAATGTATCCAATTGAAATTACTGTTACCGATGAAGAACAGGATCAAGCCGTTACAACATTGAACGTAACCATTCTCAACAGAGCACCAAACATCGATGTTGTAAGTGCTCGAACAGAAGTGAAGGTCGAACATCCAGTCACCCTCTATGCTTATGCAAATGATACTGATTCTGAGGATGTTTATCCTGGTGTCGTGGATGTCTATTGGCCTAATGCTGAATGTGAAGAAGGGTATTACACGCGTGTATGTACCACGACAGCACCTACTGAAGGCTGGCACACGTTCCTTGCAGTCGGTGTGGATGATGATAGCGCTATGACATCTGCAAGCATTGACATTCGATTTACGAATATCAATCCGCATGGCCTCTCCGTTACAGTGAGTGAAGATGGAGCACCTATTGCTATGGACGTCCAACAAACGTGGCATGTCGAAGAAGATCAACTGGTACGTGTCCGAGGACAAGCTCTCGATTCGGTTGATGATTTGGAGGGACTCACTCACCGATGGTGGCCAGATGATGCTCAACCGAATCTCATCAAGACCTTTGACGGACGTATTTCTGAATATGACATGGTATGGGAAACGTCTGGATTACATCGTATGCGCTTGGAGGTCAGTGACTCTGAAGGAGCGAGCAGTGGAACCTACGAACGTTGGGTGAATGTCGCTAACATCGCACCTATCGTCATGCCACTGCAAGAGGTGTTACCAATTGCTGAGGGTGAAGAAATTCGATTAACAGGGAATGCAACTGACACACCCTCTGATTACGATTCACTAGTACGATGCTGGGACATAGATCCAGGTATTGACTCTAATGACGTAGGTGGTGCTGATGATGATTGTGACATTCGAGGAGATGATTTGATTTGGCATTGGAATACGAGCGGCATGCATACAGTCATCTATCACGTAACAGATGATGATGGGGTTCGAGTAAGTGAAATCATCACAGTCGAGGTGTTGAATATACCTCCAATTGTGCGTTACAAAACTATTGATTGCCTCGCCTATGAAACATGTATCCTTGATGCTACAAGCACCATCGACTCTGCAAATGATCTCGACCAACTTACCATCATTTGGGATTTTGACACATCAACAGACTCCAACGGCGATGGCATCAAGGATAATGATGCAGATGCAGTTGGAAAGCGTGTTGAACATATGTTCAAAGAAACAGGTTCGACAACGATACGGGTTATCGCTTGGGACGAGAATCCTGAACGACCTGGTTCGAAAATCATCAACATCGATATCGGGCCACCAGACAGAACATTCACAGAAGACCTCGGCGCACTTATGGTTGGAGAAGAAGCAAACCCACTTGCTCAACTCTCCTTGCTGTTGGTTCTTCTTTTAGGACTTGGATACATGACAAGACAACGTCGAAAAGGCGGTCAAGAGCGAGCCTTAGAACGTCTTGATGAACGACAAAACGCAATCTTTAGCGATGAAGAGGTCGGGCTTATGCCTCACGAAGTTTCCGCACGCAGAAATAGACCGCATGACCCTCCTGTGAACAATGCCTTCAACGGATCGATGGAAACTCATCCAGCAAATCAATCAGGCCCTCCAATACCTGCTTCTGGCCTTCCAGAGGGGTGGACAACTGAACAATGGGAACACTATGGCCAACAATGGTTAGAATCTCAATCTGAAGTCTCAGGCGCTTAACCTCAATGAGTATAGCCTAAGTACGAGGAAGTACACATCTAAGCATGGCGAACCGAGCAACCGCAGTCTTTGTCTTGTTCATGTTGATGACCACGTCTATGATGGCGTTATCGAAAGATGCATTCATACTCGAAGACGAAGAACTCATCGAATCCTCATCGAAATCGACAACAACTGCAGAAATTGCAAGCTGGCGTATTGGAGACAAATGGACCTATGAAACCCAATTCGATGTCGCACAACTCATTGCACAGGCAAATGTTTCGGCAAGCCTTAACACCTTAACAGGGGATACTGTTTACGAAGTGGAAGATATCTTTTTCATCACCATTGATGGTGTTCAAACATTGGCATACAAACTGAAAATCGATGGCGATTTTAGTTCAGGGAACGGCGGCGCTACTCTTGAAGGTGTCAGTGGACGCCTTGATATTGGTTATAGTGGAGAGGATATCATCCGTGTTCGAGACCAAGCAGTCATCAATTCGGAATTCGAACTTGATGTCAAATTTGCTCCTTTCAATTTAGGATTCTTGACTCAAAACATTGCAGTGATTAATTTCGACACCTATTATGACCCACCAAAGGAGAGATACGATTTCCCTCTTCGAACAGGCGATCAATGGTATATGCCCTTCATGTCAGGAACAAGCGTCAGTGGAAGTTCTGATTATTTCGATCCATCTGAATTTGATACCAACGGTGCTGAAAACAATTCGTGGCAGGTCACAACAGATGGCATTCCAACCGAAGATGGCAAGACTATCAAATACGAAGGATGTGATGATTCTTACAAGGTAAACGAATGGAATGCGACTGGTGTTAGTGCAGGTTTCAATTGGTATTGCCCTGCTGTACGCTTTAATTCTTGGATTCGCATTTCAAATGCAGCAGGATTTACTATCGATTGGTTGCTTAAGGATTACGAACCTGTCGATTCATTTGGTGTGGACAAGAGAAAAACTCCTGGCGATCGAAACGTGGACATCGAAGTAACAACTCAATTTGTAGCCACATTACCTGACTCGATGTCCGGCATCTATGCAAGCTATGCAGTAGCTCCAAACAACACTCCAGAAGTAAATAAAAATCTTCAATTACGTTATGAGATGGCTGGAACCTTACTTAATCCAATAACGGATAGTAATGGTGAAATCGTGGAAAGCATCAACGTATCAAACGTTCAAGATGATACCACTGCAAGCGATGATTATTCCAGCAATGGAGTCATTGTATGGGACCCAGTTCAGGAAATTATTGGTGTTGCTACAATTGTCATCGATCTAAACGTTGTAGGCATTGACTTGGTTGCCCAAGAAGACTCCATTATCGTTACAAGAACTCGAGATGGTGAAGTTGCAACATTATCAAAATCAATTGGATACAATGCACTTCCTGGCGATTTGTTGTCCTTCTCTCTACCAGCACAAAATCGTGGTGTTTTGACTTCACCAACGACAGAGATGGAAGTCATTGTTCCAGGTGGAGAAACAATTCGACAAGCCGTCCCTGCTATAGGAGCATACAGCGAACAGCGAATCGACGTCGATTGGACTGTTCCTGAAGGAGCCACTATCGGAAGTCAAAGTCTTACATTCACCGTAGACCCTGACCAATTGGTAGCTGGTGATGCCAACAGAAGCAACAACCAAGCCAGTGTTGATATTTTCATCGGCCGTACTCCGAATGGAGCAATTAGTATTGAATCAGGAAAGTATTCCTTTGAAGATGTCTTTATTGATGCAACTGGTTCGTTTGATCCTGATGGCGGAGATGTTGAATGCCGATTTGAAATCGAATCTCGAGCAGGCCTTATCGACATCATTACTACTCCCGATTGCGCAATGACTTGGAATTGGACTGATGGTGGTGTTTGGGAACTTACAACCATTGTTACAGATGATGAATTAGATTCCACTACCCTCGTCAATTACGTGACAGTTCTAAATCGAGCACCGTACATGAACCTCACACATCCTACTGAGATTCCTGTAGAAACACAAATCACAATCGATGCAACTGATAGCGGCGACATTGACACAATATCTCCATCCGGACAACAGGTTTCCATTTCATGGCCAGATCTTAACTGCCAAGAAGGATTGACGCAGCCTACATGTACCTTCATGCCAATGGAAGAAGGACCTATCGAAATCAAGGCAATTGCAACTGATGACGATGGTGCTCAAACCGAAGTTATCTCCAGCCTAAACGTACTCAATATCGCACCAGAAGTCGGTGAAATCGAAGTTTGGATTGCTGGCGTCAACACACCATTTGACGCAAATGGAACTTGGATTCTTGAAGAAGATCAGACTGTGATTCTACGTTCACAGGGATCGGATTCACTTAATGACAGAGACCAACTTATTCTGAATTGGAACCTCAGCGACCTCATGCCTGAATTGACGGTCTCTACAGATGGTTCTGCTTCAGATGTGGCTACATCTTGGCCGACAACTGGCCAACATGTCATCAGTGTACGTGCTGTGGATGATGATGGCGTTTCATCCGAACCATCATTGGCAATGGTTACAATCGAAAACGTAGCACCGACAATAAGCGCTGCAACGAATTTCTTGGATGCGATTAATCGAATTGATGGATTGCCCGTCTTTGAAAATGACATGATTGTATTCGACGTCATTGGAAGCGACACTGCTTCAGACATGGATACACTCGAAATCTGTTGGGACATTGATGGAACAACGGACAGTGACCTTGATGGAACAATGAATAATGATTGTGATGTTTCAGGAGACCATCTTGAAACCATGTGGGATTCATCTGGTTACAGAACAATCACTGCGTGGGTCATGGATGATGACGGTGAAAAGGCCTCACTTTCAGCTGTTGTCAAGGTCATGAATCGAATCCCTACAGCCACGATTACCTACGAAAATGGTTCTCTGGATAATCTCGTTGAAGGAGATACACTCAACATAACAGCATTCGGCACAGTTGATACTGAATCAGACCTCCTCGATATGCTCTATGTATGGGATTATGAATGGGAAGATACGAATCTCGATGGAGAAGGATTGGGAGATGTCGATTCAACTGGTATTTCAATTTCAATCGATGATTTACCAGCGGGAACATGGACAATCACACTCACAGTAACTGATGATGATCTGGCAACAAGTACGAAGACAATGACTATTTCAGTGGATGAAAAACCTCCAGAGGGAATTCTAGAAGAGTTCAGTGAAGCACTTGGAGTGAGCCAAACCATGTCCATCGTCATCATCTTACTTGTCGCTCTCGTGCTTGTTCTTGCCTCGTTCTTAGCGGTGACAAGACGTTCTCCTTCCGAAGATTTGCTTGAATCATCTGCTTCGAGCAAAATGTGGGATTCTGCCTCTTTACCAACCTATGAATCTCCTACTGAGACTCCTGCATTCGAACAAGCAGCACAACCAAGTCAGGCGGTTTCTCAACCTTCGTTTGAACAACCATCTCAGGCTAATCAAGGACCACCTCTTCCAGCAGGTGGCCTTCCTCAAGGATGGACAATGGAACAATGGGCATATTATGGCGATCAATACTTGGCAGCAAATCAACCACCTGCGCCAGTTGCTCAACCGACACCTTCAATGACTCCAACAATCCAAGACACAACCAGCCTGTCGAGTTTACTTGATGATTTGGATTTGTGACGTACATGGGGAATTTATGGCAATTTTTTGGATTACCCGACCCAGAAGGCGGTTCGCAACAACCTCCTCAGCAGAGACCTGTTGCTGAACAGCAATCCTCATTGACACAGCAGGAACATATCTCAGAGCCTGTACTCGAGGCGATTCAGGAAACATCAGATTTGTTGCCGCCTCCATCTTTTTGGACAGGACCAGTCACTCCTGATGGAGAGCCTTTTCACGACCTCTCATCTATCAAGACAACCAAAAAAATTCGGCCGAAGAGAGCTCTACGTTATGTCAAACCAGATTCCAAATACAGGATTTATACAAACAATATCTCTGATCGGGTCAGTCAGGGTGATACTGTGATTGTTGATCTTCGACCTCTTGTTCACATGGATTCTCATCAGCAAGCATGCCGTCGCGAATTACGCACTATGTGTGAGAGAGTTGGTGTTGCAATTTTCGCCCTCGATTCAGAAGATAAATTACTACTGATTCCAGGTTCAGATGTTGTCGTTGAGAGAAATAAACACGAACTTGGGATTACTCGGCTTCTTCGAGTTGAATGAGGGATTGGAATGAGTGAACATCAAAAAGAGAAGTTCGCAGGTTCATACCTCGAATTATTCGTTGCATCGGCAGCCATGTTTCTTCTTTTTGCAATCATGCTAATATGGTTAATATTCAAGACACCATATGGATTATTCGATGATCACGAGCGCTTGAAGACAGTTAATTTTATTTTCATTGTTCAATTTTCTCTAGGACCAATGATCGCTGTTTTGGCAGGAATTGCTTTTGACACATTTCCACTGGTATACAACATACCGTCATTTGAACGCACAACTATGCGTCATTTCCTGCAACTCAATATACTCGGTCAACTGTTTATTCTAATCGGTGTATTTTCAATGGACTGGGACTTGTTGATTGAACTATCAGGAATCGGTATTATTCTCCTCTCCCTCTCGTTACTCTCATTAGCCAGTCCGGCGATTGAGGTATTTAGAACAAAGAATGAAGTTGATGAAGTCGGAGTATTTTCCTATACGCCAGGTATTTTATTGATCATCTGTGGAGTCGTTGTCATCGCTTCATGGTTCTTGAGGGGTATTGACGGTATGCTTGAACTCGGGGTCTCGTTTACAGTAGCTCTTTTCTCATGCATGCAAATTGCAACATGTTTGCTATCACACTTCAATCGGCGATTGGGATGGGGAGTTACAAAGCCCAAATCCCTTCAATTAAAATTCGCTTTATTTTTTGTAATTGCCCTTGCTCATATTGTAATCAGCACACTAAGAGGAAGAGATCTCGTTGGAGAGAGCCTTGTTGATATATCCCTAACTGCCTTATTCTTACTCATGTTCTTTATTGTCGACCCGAAGAAAATCCTCCAGTTATCATTTGGCCCATTGGCAAAACCCCATTCAAGAATGGTCTTGGGAGGATATCTTCTACTTCCGGTTTTAGCAGTGATTTCCGTTGGACCAATCTGGACAGGCCACGGAGGAATCGCTTCTATCCAACCTGCACATTGGTTGCTCCTAGCAAGTTCAGGATTCTTAATTGTCTGGGGTTTTGCGTTATTCCTTCACGAAGACCACTTACATATTTCACTCGCCAATCGATCAACTCCCTGGATTACATTCCTTTCTCTTATGGTGGGAGCAGTTCTGATTTGTTGGTCTCTCTATGACAAAAATGTCCTAACAACGGGGAAGAATTACGCCCCTTTCATTGGATGGGCCGTAGCCCAAGTGGTGGGTATTATTTCCCTAACATATCTTCTGGCAAGACATATTTTCTTCCCAGATCAGAATTGGCATCGGATCCCAATGTTTTACAACCGATTTTTGTCAAAGTAATTTGTTTAATTGATCGAGGTACTCAAGAGACTCCTCTGTAAACCCAAGAACGGTCGATTCTGAACCTTCAACCAATGTAGCGTGCTTGCTCATCAGCCCAGCAAGGTCATAGCCCCCAGCCTTTCCTTGCCATGAACCTGATTCGATAAGTTCAATCAAATCATCATCTGAGAAATCACTGAATTCAACAATTGCACATTCGATTGAAGTTTTCCATTGATTTAATGCATGAACTGATGTTGCTGACCAAACTCTATGTCTTCTTCCACGTAGACGAAGGAGCATACTCGTTGCATGAGAGAGATCTCTTGGTTGCCCAAGTGCAGTGTTTTCGTCATCTGGATCTTCAACCAAAGTATCTGCAACCACAACAACATCAGCCTCTACAGGGAAAGAGACTGCGTATGATTTCCTCAAAGACACTTCTCGAACTTGTTCTGAAATAGGCCCCTTAGGTACGCTTTCGTCCACGTTTGCAAGTGGTTTTTGTACAACATCAGAATACCGCTCTTGAAGGATAAGCCCTCGGCGAGTAGACGCTGATGCAAGAAGAATCTGCATGAGTGTCCGTAGAGGGGATAGTTCATCAGATTTTGCAAACGTTTGATGCGTGACTTTCAAAGGGCTGATTGTTTTCCTAAAGACGGGGCGCAACAATGGACACCATGAATCGAATACCAACCCACGTTGAAGGATTGGATGAAAACATGCAAGGAGGAATTCCAAAAGGACACATCTGTATTGTCGCAGGTGCCTCTGGAGCTATGAAATCCAGCGTAACATTTTCTGTCCTCTACAATGCAGTCCTCTACGGTGAGACGAGTGGCATATATGTGACTCTTGAGCAAGGAAAGGATTCCCTTCGTGCTCACATGTCAAACATGGGAATGAACGTGGATGACCCTCGTGTCCGAAACCGAATTGCAATTATCGATTTATCCGACCTTCGGGTTCAATTGGATGAACAAGGGATGAGTAATCGTGTTGATTGGATGGGACAACTCATCAAGCAGTTAACAAATTATCGTAAATCTATTGGTTTTGAACTTCTGGTTTTCGATTCTCTTGGTGCATTCTTCACCTTAACGAAGATGGAAAACCCTCGAGATGAAATCTTCAGACTCTTTGAGGCCGTTCGACGACTGGAGTTAACATCCTTCTTCATCTGCGAAATGACAGGAGAAGACAACAAACAATTCGGAGAATATGGTGTTGAAGACTATCTCTCAGATGGAGTGATTCACCTAGTCATGGATCGAAAGGGAGATGATGTTCAACGTAAACTTGGAATTGTCAAAATGCGCCATACTCGACACGTTTTGGGATACAAGCCGTTTGATTGGAAAGAAAGTGAACAGCGGTTCACTGTTCTCTAATCATTCAACAGTAACTGATTTCGCTAGATTGCGAGGTCGATCAACATCGTTACCGAGTTTTAGTGCTGTATGATATGCGATGAGTTGTGTTGGCAGAACTGTGATTAGTGGGGAAAGCATTGGATGTGTCCTGGGTACTGAAATATTGATATCGCCTATTTCAGATATTGAGTCTCCTTCTTCGTGAATGAGAATGATACGAGCACCTCGTGCTTTACACTCATGTATTGCATTGAGGGTTCGATCTTGAACTCCATCGTTTGGAGCAATAACAACAACAGGAGAACCCTCTTCAATCAATGCGATTGGTCCATGTTTCATTTCTCCAGCAGGATAAGCAAGACAGGGAATGTACGCAATCTCCATCAATTTAAGAGCCCCTTCTGAAGCCACTGGGGACGAGACTCCGCGACCTAGGAAGAGAACATTCTTAGCGCCGATAATCGCATCTACAGCTTCAGCAATCGGGCCTTGATTTGCAAGATACGTTTCAATTTTCTTTGGCAGTTCTTTCAATCCCTTTGTAATCCTCTTTCCTTCTGAGAGGTTAAGCGATCTGCCTCGCCCTAGTTTGAGTGCAAAGAGAGAAAGCGCACCAACCATGTTGGTAAATGCCTTTGTTGATGCAACTGATTGTTCAGGGCCTGAATGAATATACACTCCTTTACCACATTGACGAGCAATCGTAGAGCCGACGACATTGATGACACCGTGAACATCAGCCCCCTTCCTCTGAATTTCTTTGACTGCAGAGAGCGTATCTGCAGTTTCACCGGATTGAGATATTGCAAAATGCATTGCCTTTGAATTAATCACAGGATCATTCATATTGAATTCACTAGCAACATGAGATACAGCAGGAATACGTGCCCATTTTTCGATTAGTAGTTGACCAATTTGTGCAGCATGTAATGCCGTTCCACAACCAATTAGTCGAACGTGAGGGATTGATGAAAGTGCTTGAGGAGTGATTTCTAAACCGCCAAGATTTGCTGAGCCTGAGGAATGGCGAAGCCTCCCACTGATGCAATGTTGCAAGGATTGTGATTGTTCATGGATTTCTTTTAGCATGAAGTGTGGATAATCCCCTAAATCACTTACACCCCATTCCTCGTCGAGTTCAAGAGGATTTGACTCAACAGGGGTACCTCCAGGAAGCATTATTTCGAAACCTTCACGATCGAGGCGAGCGATTTGGCCATCATCAAGAGCGAACATTTCAGTGGTATGTTCTCGGATGGCATGAGGATCACTTGAGATGAACATTTCATTGGAGGAGCGACCAATAATCAATGGTGAACCATTTCGTGCACACAAGATCATGTCGTAATCCTTGAAGAGAACGCAAAGACCCCATGTACCTCGAACGATACGAAGAACAGAAGCGAGCGCTTCCATAGGAGTCTTTCCTTTCTGCAATTC
>CAXAHE010000003.1:0-48416 GCA_963968475.1 uncultured Candidatus Poseidoniales archaeon
CCATCCCCAGCACACAATAGACAAAATCATCTGGAAATAGGATGTTGCGCCGGACTGTTGTAAACCCTCTAATCCAGATATTCGTGCGTCCCCGCCGTTGATTATTTCACCATTGAATGTTCCAAGTAGAATCGCAGTTATACCTGCGAGCATCGTAATCAAGTGCTGTTTATTCCATTCATCCCGAATTAACTTCCATTGGAAAATAATTTCTTTTCGAACAGTCATAATCATTGGATGGAAATCTATGAATCTAGATTTGATTTCAATATTTGAAAGTCGGAACGGTAAGGCGTTATGATTCGGGTCTAAGACCTCGATTTCCTCACCGCCCATGCACACCCCAAGAGGTTCCCCTTTGAGTTTGTTGCGCTCCTTGTTTCACCAAGCGAGAGCGTTAAACGGTGATGTCGATTGGGTCGGTTTGCGAGCCGAGATCGCATAGCCTGGTAGTGCGCGCGACTGGAAATCGCGTGGGCCTGTCCCTCGGGAGTTCAAATCTCTCTCTCGGCGCCATCTCTTCACCGACGCGAAGCGATTATATCGGCATTGTTGGTGGCTCGGGTTACGCCACCGTGGCTTAGCGGTATAGCACCTCATTGGTAATGAGGAGGTCGCGAGTTCAATTCTCGCCGGTGGCTCCACTCTCAAAACGTGATTCTAAACGTTGTGCTTCCCCTAAACATTAAGAGGCTTCTTAACCGACTTAGGAATGAAGAAGGCAACTTCTTCGGATGGGATGGGAATGAAAGAATCTACTGAAAAGAAGGCCGATATGCGAGAACGAGTGAAGGAATTACAACTACAAGTTGACGATCTAAAAGAACTTGTAAACACCCTTTTGTCGGTCATTGTTGAGGAGCCAGACGGCGTTCACTCAGGTGCTGCGCCAACTTCTGGTCAGCCAATGGCCAATATGTGCATGTGATTATCCTTTAATCACTGCTAATGGCTCGAGACGAATTACAGGTCGTGCAAGGTTTGCAGCGTATGTATTAGCAATTACGTTATCGACATTTTTGTATGCGGACGGAGCCTCTTCTGAAAGAATATTCTTCGTTGCAGCATGGACAATGACTCCTTGTTCATCAAGGACACTTTTTTGTACGTCTGGATCGATAGTATTCCTCGCTACAGTTCGGGACATTGCTCTACCTGCTCCATGGCATGCACTGCCAAAGGCAAGGTTTTGTTGATCCACTGGACCTGCCATAATCCATGAGCCTCTGCCCATATCTCCGGGTACAAGCACAGGTTGTCCTGTTCGCTTAAAGACATCATGACTTTTCATTTGGTCTCCACTGAATGCTCTCGTTGCTCCTTTCCGATGGACTATGCATGTGCAATTAGCTCCATGGATTTTATGATCTTCGATTTTAGCAATATTGTGAGATACATCATAAATAGTGCTCATATCGACAGCATCGCCAAGTTCTGCTTTCAATCCAAGAAACAACCTATGTGCCAAAACCGCACGATTTGCAAAGGCATAATTTGCAGCGGTTTTCATGTCATTTAGGTATGCTTGTCCTTGCTTCGAATGAATGGGTGCTGCAGCCAATTGACGATCAGGTAATTCATACCCCCATTCTTCGTCGATCCACGCACCATTGCGTTGCTTTAATCTCATTTCGAGTTGATGAATATGGTCGCTACATACTTGATGTCCCAATCCTCTTGAACCAGAATGAATCATGGCTATGATTTGATCTGATTCGACACCCCAGGCCTTAGACGTCTCTTCATCTGCAATCTCTGAAACTCTTTGAAGCTCGAGGAAATGGTTACCACTTCCTAACGTCCCAAGAGCTCTTAACCCTCTGTTCTTTGCTCGCTCGCTAATTGAAACTTCATCAACTTCAAACGATCCATCAGATTCAACGCTTCCTTTTGCGTGATAACTGCTAACGTCAATGGTTTCAAGTTCGGTTAAACCCCCTCGAAGAACTGCCTCAAGTTGTTGTGAGTTGATCTTAATCCCTCCTTTCCCAGAGCCGCCCGCAGGAATTCTTCCGTTCAACCTGGATGCTAATTTAGTAAGATTAGGAATGTCATCAACTGTTAGATTGAGAGCAACAGCCCGTACGCCACAATTGATGTCAAACCCAACTGCTCCTGGGGAAATACTGCCACCTTGGTCACCATGATTTACATCAGTTGCAACAACGCCTCCTATTGGTAAACCGTATCCGTAGTGCCAATCTGCCATTCCCCAAGCTGTTCCTACAATCCCCGGTAGTTGAGCGGCGTTGAGTAATTGCTTTGGACCACGTCCATCTTGATAGGATTCAATTTCCTCCATCGTTGCAATTAACGCTGCATCTACTTTCATTTTCCCAAAGGCCTTGATTCGAACAACACCTGGCGTGGACGTATCCACATGGTTCATCCATTCAGGCTCCATGGTTGTGGTTAGGCATCATTCATTTGATGATTTCCGATATTACCGTTCATTCTCGTGGGAGGATTGAAAGCAAGGAGGAACACCCCAAGAACGAGGGCGTTACATGAGTTTACCTGCAATCGACCTAGCAGTTTTTCATGAAAACGGCTATTTCCGAAAACAGTGCACGATAACCGAACTTTGGTTTTGGACATGCGATTTGAATCGAACGACTTGCGGAGATACTCACCAAGACGAGTATACGTTCATTGGAAAGCCACTTATTGCAGGATTTGAACAGCGTGGAAAAGAACTGAAAGATTCGATGCGCGAATCGTTTCTATCCTTTTTTGAAACAAATCAACATTCTCGAATAGAACCGTATCCGGTATTAGCGCGTTGGAGGGATGATATCCACCTTACCATTGCTTCGATTGCTGATTTCCAACCCCATGTTACATCTGGTCAAGTACAACCTCCCGCAAATCCTCTTACCATCTCACAGCCATGCATTCGTTTGACTGATGTTGATGCAGTTGGACGTTCAGGTCGCCATCTCACTACTTTTGAGATGATGGCTCATCACGTATTCAATCGCCCAGATGAAGGTGAATCATATTACTGGATGGAGGAGTGTGTTTCATTTTGCCATGCCATGCTAACCGATACATTCGGTATTGATGCTCATGAAATCACCTACGTGGAGAATCCATGGTGCGGAGGCGGTAATGCGGGGGCTGCTGTCGAAGTCATCGTTGGAGGATTGGAATTAGCGACTCTTGTATTCATGAATCTAGAGGAATCTCCAGATGGTGACGTCGAACTAAAGGGAGATCGTTACAAAGAAATGCCGTTGCAAATTATCGATACCGGATATGGTCTTGAACGATTTTGTTGGGCTGCAGCGGGTACGCCTACTATTTACGAAGCCATTTATCCTCAAACAGTTCAATGGCTCAAGGAGATGAGTGGGTTTTCTACCGTCGCTGAACAATGGCCTGATTTAGATTTAGACAGCATACTTGGGGAAATGAGTCGGTTAAATGGCATCATGAATATCGAACCTGGAGTCGATGCTGATGAACTATCATCTCTCTTCATCGGTCGGCTTAAAGAACGAAATGTTGAACTCACGAAAGAACAGTTCATTGGTGTGACGGAGCCACTTTCACGAATTTATGCAATTCCAGATCACCTTCATGCTCTTTGTCATATGCTTGGGGATGGTTTGGTTCCTTCGAATGCAAAAGCAGGTTATCTTGCTCGAATGCTTGCTCGCAGAATCTTACGTATGCGAGATGATTTGGGAATTTCGATTTCACTTTCTGAATTAATCCAACATCATCTCGAAGTCAACATGGACGGTCATGAGATGAAACAAACAAGAGATGGTTTGATTACGATTATGGAACTTGAGGAAAGTCGGTACAAGGAAGTTCTTCGTAAAGGTTCAAATTTAATTCAACAGGAGTTGAAATCCATCGATTCCAAAGCCGAAGAGTTACCCGATAGTCTCCTGTTCAAACTCAATGATTCACATGGATTGCCTCCTGATATGGTCATTAACATCGCCAAGAGTAACGGATGGGGTAATCTTCGCCTCCGTACAGGTTTTTCGGCAGAGATGGCTGAAAGGCACGCAATCATGGCAAAACAAGCTGCTTCAACCACAATTCAACCACAGATTGTTGAAGACCTTCCTAATTTGCCAAACACAGTACCACTCTACTACGAAGATGTTCAACAGCGCTCCTTCGATGCAAGTGTGTTGGCGTCACTGCCTCTGATCGAAGGCATGGGGCCTGATGGTGCAACTCACGCAATTGTTTTGGCCGAATCCTGTTTTTATCCTGAAGGTGGAGGTCAAGAAGGCGACTATGGTTCACTTTCAACGGATGCAGTTACGCGGAACGTTCTCGATACTCAAAAGGTTGGAGAACTCATCATACATCTTTGTGATGGCCCGGTTTCGATTGGTGATTTGGTTCATGGTATAATCGATTGGAAGCGAAGAAAGCAATTGATGGATCATCATACTGCAGTCCACATCGTCGGAGGAGCTGCGCGACGTATACTCGGTCCACATATCTATCAGGCTGGTGCAAACAAATCAGTGGAACTCGCTCGATTAGATATCACTCATTACCGACGTCTAAATCGAGAAGATCTTGATGCAATTGAAATATTAGCAAATGAAGTTCTTGGACTTGTATCTCGTACAGAGAAAACTGTTCTAGCTCGTCATGAAGCGGATAAAAAACATGGATTTGATTTGTATCAAGGTGGTGCTCCAAAAGGAAACAGTATTCGTGTTTTGAGGATTTCCGATCACGATGTACAAGCATGTGGGGGGACGCATCATGACGAACCTGGTCAAATTGGTTCAATCCGAATCATTCGCTCAACTGCAGTGCAAGATGGTGTGGAACGACTTCACATTGTTGCTGGAGATGCAGCATTACAATACGCACGTTCCCAAGATTCAATTCTGAGAACAGCTTCAGAAACATTTGGAATTGCAAATGAGGATTTGCCAAAGACTGCTGAGCGATTTTTTGGTGAATGGAAAGATCAAAAGAAAAGAATCGAACAACTTGAAGCAGAGATTGTTCGTTTGAGAACATCGGGTGGCGGTGATGATTCGCTTGAAATTGATGGTGTTCGTATTGTTGCCATGGAACTTGACGGGAATTTGAAACAACTCACTTCAATGCTTCAAGAATTAACGAGAGAACAATCGAAGCCGACACTTGCCATTCTAGGTTCCCGCGAAGGTGGTGGTAAATTGATGGTTGCTTGTACAGAAGGAACAATTGCTTCTGAACGCTACAATGCTGTTGAAATTCTCCGTTCAATCATCCCTCACATCAACGGCGGTGGCGGTGGACGACCAACGATGGCTCAGGGCGGTGGTTCAAATCCTGACGGATTAGATGATGCGCTACAGGCTGCTAAAGATCTTCTTCTATCCTAATCAACAATGGATTCGATAGCGATATGATCGAATTCTGATACTGCATTGCTCAACGCTTCGTCTAAGGGGAACCACCTTGCTTCAGCAATTTCGCCTTCCTTTAATTTTAGGTCAGAGATTGCACCGTTCCATTTTGAAAAGTATGTGAAACTCATGAACGAAATGCCATCTCGATGGAATGAACGTTGGGTGATGATTGGTTTTCTATCATCGACCTCTAAAGAGATTCCAAGTTCTTCAAATGTCTCTCGAACACAACCTTGGGAAGGTTCTTCACTGTGATTCATATATCCTCCTGGAAGTGTCCAGTATCCTTTGAAAAAGCCACGTTCGACTTTAGCCATTAACACTTCATCTTGTTCGTTTTGTATAATCACCTTTGCTACGAGTCTGTGAATTGATCGATAAACCGCTTCTCTAGCTACAGGATGGACCGCATTGTCTGAAATGACCTCATCTTTCCAAGTCCAATGTGAAGGCCAGTCTATGGTCGGCAATCCATGTATAACTCGAATTGTCAATTCATTGAATCGGATATCAGTGATTCGCTCTTCCTGCCATGGGACGTCCATTACATCGAGTTCTTCTCTTGTTGGGAATCGAAGTTTCGTTGATGAATCTCGCCTGCCCATAATGCATGGCTGTGGTCCCGTACCTGATTCATCAACGAGCAGTAACTTCCCATCATGTTCGAGATAAACCACTTCAGCAGGATGCATAATGGTCCCTGACCGCCCTCCCTCATCAAATCTCGTCTAAATTAGCGTGAGAGTTGAAGTAGAAGTTTTGCCACCCAAGAACATGCTGGTCGAAGAAATCCGTCCGAGTGGTTGGGCGTGCACCTATCTTGTTAGCAATGGTGAAGATGCAGTATTAATCGACCCTGTGTGGGATCACATTGATCATTATTTATCCATTATCCAACAACGTTCACTGACTCTCATCGCATGTATGGCTACCCATACACATGCTGACCACATCACTGCATGTTTTTCACTTTCAAACCAGCATGATATCCCATACATTATGTGGAAAGATACACCTTCGCTTGGCGTGACACTCTATGTTGATGAAACAACAAAACTCAATGTTGCCGGAATGGAATTTTCGTTCCATCACGTACCTGGGCATACTCAAGATTCAATGATTATTGAAATCGATAGCCATATTTTTACTGGGGATTTTTTCTTTAACGGCGAAGCGGGAGTCGGCAGGGATGATTTACCAAGTGGTCGATTGGAAGAACATTGGTCTTCTCTGAAGGTTTTTGAACGCTTTTCAGATGATGTACTCGTTTGCAGTGGCCATGAACCGCCGAGTACAGAGCTCCAAACGCTTGGATGGAATCGCATTCATAATCCGATTTTATCCATGAAATCTCTCGAAGAATTTACGCTATGGCAGAAGGATTCTGTAGAAAAACTGGGCTCTGTTTCAAAAATTAAAGTGGCTTTACCTGCTAATATTTTTGCAGAAATTCCAGATGAAATTCCGTGGTTATAGTTTTCACAAAGATACCAAACACCTTTGAAGGTCCTTCGGTGCCATCAACTATGAGTCGGTCCTCTCACAGTCGTCTTCTAACTGTATTCTTCCTTCAATTCATATTTTTGATATCGCTCGCATCCCCTCTTGCCCAAGGAACAAACCCATACGGTGATTTGGATAAGATGGATTCTGCTCTAGAAGAGGCTCTTGCAAGTAACGATGATGATTCGATTCTCCACGAAGTCATCTTTCAACTTAAATCACCTGTGACTTCTGAGGATCTTGAATTCATGAAAACAACAGGAGCAGTACATCTTCACGATGCATTGCTCATCGATGGAGGTCTCTTTGAAGCACCTTCTGATACCATTCGGAAGATATCACTCTGGGACCGAATTGAATACCTTGAACTTAATCGTGAACTTGATTTCTTCTATCTCCCATCTGAATGGGGCGGCCCAACAGATCCTGGGATTATGATGCATGAAACCACGCATGTCGTAGGTGCTACTGATGCTTGGCACAGAGTCATTGTCGATACTGATGGCAAGGTGGCGTTCGAAACAGACTTAGCATTTACAGAGTGGGACGGCGATGGAACTGCTATCGTTGATCTCGATACAGGGGTCGATGCGGGACATCCTGACTTCGACTATCTTGAACCTTGGACTGGCGAGAAGGTCATCTACTCTGCAAAGTGGGATGGGGTTTGGACTGAGACAACAAACTCGGATACTTCTTCGGGTCACGGAACACACGTTGGTGGTACGATTGCCGGGAATGGTGATGCGTCTGCTGGTCGAAGGGCCGGTGTTTCCAAAGGTGGTCAACTCGTTGCATTAGGTACTGGTGATGGAGCATCGATTTTTGCTGCTGAACAAGGTCTTGAGTGGACCTATCAACATTCAATCCCTTCGCAGAATCCATACCACATTCGTGTCGTCTCCAATTCATGGGGGACTGACGGCGATTACGATCCAAATGGAGCCGTTGCTACGCTGACTGATATGCTGACCTATGACAACGGTGTTGCGGTTATTTTCGCAGCATCTAATTCAGGTGGATCAGGTGGCGGCGGAGAATGTACAGGGGATTTGCGTACCAACGTGTATGCGAACACACCATCGGCAATCTCTGTGGCAGCACTCACACACGACGGTACTGCAGTTACCTCATTCTCGTCTCGAGGATGTATGAATCAACAACACACATGGCCTGATGTTGGGGCACCTGGCCGCGACATCTGGGCGACAGCTCCTCGTGGAACTGCGATTGATGCAAGTACGAAATTACAAGGTGATTTGTATTACATGTCTATATCTGGAACTTCAATGGCAACTCCACACGTTGGCGGAATGGCTGGATTGATTCTCCAGATTGCTCCATCACTCGGTGTTGCTGATTACCATCGAGACGATCATGATGAAGGATCAAGTCTCGTAGGTGGTGACGGCACCGCATCCTATGGTCAATTCGAAGATTGGGATACAGCCAACTTTTCTCGAGTTCATGAATTGGAATTAATTCTAGAATTAACTGCAACCTATGAAGGCATGGCCAATTCATGTGAAGATGGTAACGCTGATGATGGGTGTAATGACATCCCCGCTGAATGCTATCGAAGTACGACTGGAGAATGTCATGACTGGAGAGTTGGACATGGTTTGACAGATGTTGATGCTGCTGTTGCTCTTGCAAGAACGCTCCAACTCATGCGAGACCAAGACGGAGATGGTTTGGTTGAATTTCCTCAGTACACTGTTTGGGATGCTTGGGAAATTTATGAAGAGATGATGGTTGAGAAGACAATCACCGTCAACACTGACAGAGTTCACCACGGGTGGAAAGGAGATTGGAACCATTTCAACAATGGTGCTAGCGGAGCAGTCTATTACACAGAAGATTCCCATTACGTCTGGATACCTAATGGAACAACGCAACTCGAAGCTCGCTTTGTTCCAACCGAATTTGATATTGACACAGCCCAAGCAGGTGCTCTTCAACTCGAGATCGACCTAGGTGAAGATGGAAGCAATGATGCTCAAGGTGCTTGCTCACGTGTATCTGATGCATGGATTTGTGATCTTGATGTTGATTCCTCTTCATGGAATACGTGGGCACACTTCGATGTGACTGGCCAGGCAGCAACTCTGCTTGGAATCTTCAACGACCCTGAATTCTTTGAATCCAGAATACCCTACACGGTCGATGTGACGCTGACTCTTGATCTGAGTGAACCAGTTGACATTTCGTTCGAACAACGTCCTGACTTCTACTCAGACCTTGATCCAGCCATTCCTTCTCAAGACTATGATAGTGAATATGACGGCCAGTTAACTTTCACCAGAATGGCTTATGACCAAGAAGCAGTATTCTCTTTGATTGTACCCAAGGAAGTAGCTGAAGATTCTGAATCCGAAGGCTTCTTTTCAGCATTAGGCGATGTATTTTCTGAATACTGGGGTGTTGCAAGTTTCTTCTCAATGTTTATGCTCGTAGGAGCCATCGGTTTAGGCTACTTGATTCGATCATCTCGTATCGATGAACCTAAATTTTTAGTTTCCTCTTCCATTGACGCAGAATTGGTCGAAGATTAAATTGGATTTTGAGGGGCTTGTGTCGGCTGATTGCTTGGCATAGAGTCAAGGTCTTCAAAGGTCATTTGACCTGTATGAATCTCTTCTATTTCTTGCAATCTCTCTGCCATTGGTTTGCGAACAATGAATTCAATACGTCCTTTTGTTCGTGTCAAATCATAGGATAAAGGATCGAGAGTTTCAATGACTTGCCCCTCAAACGAGCGTTGAATCTTTTTCCCTCGCCATACCGAGTAACCCCATTGGTATGCAATCCCTACAATGGCTGCACCATACAATACTGCGAGAACCGTTGTAGCAAACAAAGCCGGATTTCCCCCTCTGGATTCTTCTAAGAGGTCACGCCCAAGTAGGAAAATAAGCCCTACTCCGACGAGGGGTTTGAGCAGTGATTCAACCCATTGGTCAATTGGAATAAGTCGACCCTTCGCTGGGTCAACAAAGACGAGGTCGGTTTCAAAAGCAGTTGACAATACTCCAACGATTGCTAGTAATCCGATGTAAAGCAAAGAGGCAAGTATAATCTCAATCCCAAAATTATCCAACTTGAAAATCCAATGAATAATCAACCAAGCAAACAAACCAAGAAAAACACCACGTGGAACTTTATGGAAATGTTCGAGATGTTGGGAGAATTCCGTATAACTTCTTTCAGTTGACTGGTTTCCCCTATGGGACTGAGGGATGTGGATAATTTGCCAATGCATTCCTTGTTCGACTGCACCCAATCCTCGAATCAATACCCGCTGTCGGATGAGTATGAATTCAACGAGGAGAATGACTGGTAATCCTACAATCATGACAGGGAGTGCAACCACAAATGCGAGCGGGAAAATTATGAGGGCTGGTAAAATTAAGAAGTGTGTGATCGACAATGGATTAAGGATATCTGCCTCTATCAGACGTTGTCTTGATGGCGTAAGCCGCAAACTTCGGGCGATATCATTCAATGCATGCCGGTAACTTTCGATTTGTCTTCCTGCATCAATAATCTGTCTGACAGTGGTTCGATACTCCGATTCTTCATGGCCTCCACCAATCCAGAAGCGCCAAATAAATCGCAGTGGTATTGCTGTGAAAACCGGGACAGCCAATATACCGAGCGCCCATATTAGGGCTTGGAGATCAACTTCGGTAGCCATGTCCTCACTAAACATAGCGTGGTGACTCTTCGTTTTGAATCCATTGCGAAGAATGGATTTTATCCCAATGTTCTAACACCGTGTCGAAGAGTGGAGAATTCATGCGCAGAGTTGCAGTTACTGATGGTATGGCTGATGAAGCAATTAAGCGATTAGAACAAGCTGACTGCGAGGTTATGCGTCAATTCATTGAACTCCAAGATTTAATGAATGGAGCATTGGCTGACTTTGATGCAGTCATTGTTCGAAGTGCAACAAAACTTACGAAAGAAATCCTAGAAGCGAGTTCACCAGGTCTCAAAGTAGTGGCAAGAGCAGGTGTTGGTGTCGATAATATCGATCTCGATGCTGCTTCTAAACTTGGAATTCCTGTCGTTAATGCGCCAAGAGCAAGTACACAAAGTGTGGTTGAATTAACTGTTGCACATTTACTTGGTTCTCTTCGCTATATCCCTACAGCAGACCGTACGCTTCGTTCTGGCGTATGGGCGAAAAAAGAATTAACCGGGACCGAACTCTATGGCAAGCGGCTCGGATTAATTGGATTCGGTAGGATTGCGCAAGGTGTTGCTCGGGTCGCTCAAGCATTTGGTATGGAAGTCCATTCCTATGACCCATATCTTCCGACTGCAGTAGCCAAAAAATTTGACGTATCAATGCATAAAACCGTTGATAGTTTGTTCAAACGTTGCACCCACATATCGGTTCATTGCAACCTCACCGATGAGACCCACCATCTTGTTGATTCTGAACGGATCTCAATGATGCCTGGCAAAGATCCGAATAATTTGCCTTGCGGGAATCATATCGTAAACTGTGCGAGAGGTGGGATTATTGATGAAACAGCGGCTTTGGAAGCGCTTGAGAATGGGCAACTTTCCTCACTCGCTCTTGACGTATTTGAAAACGAACCGGTTGACGCATCTTCTCCTCTCCTGCAACATCCTCATTTCCACGGCACACCTCACATAGGTGCTGCAACCATAGAAGCTCAACGACGTGTTGGATTAGATATTGCTGATGCCGTACTTGTCGCTTTGAGTGGTTCATTGCCAGAAACAACAGTGAATCGCTCATCACTTTCTTAATTCCATTTTCACTTTGCAAGTGGTGTGGGCGTAAGTCTTGCCTTACAGATGTAGTTCCGAAGACATGGGTCGTACAGTACCAACTTGGAGAGGGCGTGTTGAACAGGAAATAGAACGTCTTGTACCTTATCGGAGAGCACTTTCATTGGATGATTGTTGCAACTTCGATATGATGCTACATGATGTTCGCGCTCGCCGAGCTGCAGGAGGGATGCTTCCTGCACAAGAAGAATGGAAACCAATGTTCCTTTCGATGCTCTTAGGTGCTCATCAACGAATTCGAATCTTGGAGGGGCGGCTTGAAGCACTTGAACGTCGATTAATAGATGCCGGTGTACTCGATGGATGCTGAGGGTGACAATGGATGGATTCTGGATGCACATCTTTGTTCTGAAAGAAAAGACATGATTGTATGGATTGTTCCCGAAGAAGGAAGAGTATTTTCTCACCGTGAACAATGGAATCCTTCGTTACACGTTTCTGGCTTAGTTTCTGATCTTGAGATGCTGATTGAGTGGTTACATCAGCCGGAAATTAAGATCAAATTTGGAATCTTGAATCATTTATTTGAATACAAACGGTTGGAACTTGGTTTCGTCGACCAAACACGTGTACTCACAGTGGAAGTAAAAGGCCAGACATCGCTCAAACAACTCGCTCAACATATCGAGGAACGGGGGAAGCATGTGCGCTTCACCCTCTATTCGGTGGACTTACAACCAGAACAATCCTATCTCACTTCGAAACGCTTGTCCATTGGTTCTTCAGTTATGATTGAAAATCAACAACTTGTTGCAACAGAACAGGAAGTGGCTCGACGTTCGTTGAGATGTTGTCGCCTCGAAATTGAATTCAGTAAGAACAAGGGATTCGCAGATAGTTCTACTGAGATCTCTTCTGCTCGCATAGAGGAATGTGATTCAGGAGGGGTGAGGTTTGGCAGGAGTTTCATGATTCATTCCAATCAACCATCATTTGCTATGAAACTTGGACAATGTTTGAGAGAACTTGACCCAGACGTCCTCTTTACTCAAGACGGTAATACCCTCACACTTCCAGCGTTAATGAAGCATGTAAAGATGGACAAACAGATTTTGAACCTTGGTCGTAATTCTTCCGCTCTTCGCCAAATCGGTGTCGCTAGAACAGTCCATTCCTATGGGCAAGTTCTCCGTAGCGACCCTCAATTTTCGTTTGAAGGTCGAATTCATATTGATTTTTCTTCCAGTTTTATGTTCAAAGAAGGAGGTCTTTCTGGCTTGTATGAATTAGCTGTCGTCTCTGCTACACGGATAAGCGACGCTGCTCGAAAATCACCAGGGTCTGTAATCAGTGCCATTCAGAATCGAGTGGCAATGGAGGATGGTGTACTTGTGCCATGGAAAAAAACGAGACCGGAAGATACGAAAAGTGCTTGGGACCTTCTCCAATCAGATCGAGGCGGGCTTTACCTTGATAGTAAGCCTGGAGTTTATTCAAACGTCATTGAATTGGATTTCGCCAGCCTCTTCCCAAGTATTATCGCAACTCGAAATATCTCTCCCGAAACCCTGAATTGCAGTTGTTGTCAACCAGATAGTAATACCACTCCATTACCATTACATCCCGAATCAGCAAAAAAGAAATTTCAATTACATGAACGGCAATGGCAGTCTGCAAGCCTTGCTTTTCCACGTTCTTCGTCGACAGCATTCCAAGTGCCAGGCCTTTCTACGCATACATGTGGACGGATTCATGGCTTCCTTGGCCGTGTCGTAGCTCCACTCATTGAACGGAGAAAACAATTAAAGAAACAAGTTAAGGAAAAAAAAGATGCAGCCGATCGTCAACAGAACGCTCTAAAATGGCTTCTCGTCACTTGTTTTGGTTACACTGGTTATCGAAACGCTCGATTTGGGCGTATTGAAGCACACGAAGCCATCTGTGCGTGGGCGAGGGAACTTCTTCTTCAGACGATTGAACATGCTCAACAATCTGGATGGGAGGTTCTTCATGCCATCGTTGATTCTGTTTGGGTTCGTGATATACAAGGAAGATCATACGAACAACAGCACAAGGATGCTTTGGCTTTCGCTCAAGAAGTGCAGGCATTCACCGGGATTCCTCTTGAATATGAGGCAACATACGATTGTATTGCCTTTTTACCAAGCCGTGTTCATTCAGGTGGTTCTCTCACTAAATATTGGGCATATGGAAAGGACGGCCTGAAGATTAGGGGTCTTGAATTACGCCAACATTCAACCTGTCAATGGATCCGTAATCTTCAGCAACAAGCTTTGCAGATTCTCTCAAAAGCTACGGACTTAATCAATAACCTTCCATCTTATTCTGTTCAGAGAACCGTTCAGAATCTCCTACTTCGTGAACTTGAGAAGCTTGAGGATGGAAGGATTACAATTGGCGAACTTCTGATTGCTCAACGTATTTCAAGAGAGCCAACTCAAGGTTCAGTACAATCTCTGGCAATGCTTGCTTTCCAAAGGCATCAAGCACATGGCTTCCCACTAGCTGTCGGTTCGAAAGCCCGATTTCTTGTACGTGAGAAAGATGTCAAGAATCCACTTTTTCGAGTTCTTCTTTCCGAAGAGTGTTCGGATTTGAATGAAACTGCTCAGCATATCGATTTAGGATATTATCGGAAACAAGCCATTCGTGCCATATGGGCAATACTTACTCCATTTGGATGGGAGGAAAATCAACTGACAGAAGTCGGTGTTGTGCGACTTGATCAGTGGATGTAAAGGCTTCAAGTCTTGATTGAGATTCATCTTTCGTTTTAGGAAGAAGTCGTAGTGATGTCTTAGAATCTGTAGTACTTCTGAGAATCAATATTTTCTTTCTTGCAGATTGCCAAGAGGCATGTAGATGTTGATTTGCATGTATCTTGACCGTATGTTTTAGTTGTTGATGAAGTCTACTTCTCGCGTGTCCATCGAGAATGATTACTGCGCAGTGTTTAGACAATTTCTGTAATGAATGTAAACAATGCCGAAGTATTGCCCGCCCCTCATATCTTCGAATTTGCTCATCTAGAAACATTGCAAGTAACCCGTCCACAACGACCAACGAAGCCTTTGTGATCATGGTCTCTTGATGCGCACGAAGAATCAACGCGTGTAATTGATGAAGTGTGAATCCTCGGCCAATGTAGAGTCGCCGCAATCCTTCTTCGAGACCACTGTTTCGATTTCTTAAAGGTTCAAAAAAAGTACTTGGATTGAATCGATGCGCTCCATCAATCCAATGGACTGTTTGGCTTTCACTGAGTAGAGCAGCAGCTGTTTCTTGAACAAGGAAACCTATTTCCTTGCCAAAATAACCTGGTCCTTCAAGCCATGTTATGCCTTTCTTCATAATGAGGCGATCAGGTGAAGTTGAGGTTCCTTTTCTTGTTTCAATATCCTTCATGCCATCACCAAGTATTGTTGTCCGGCGAGGACAGTAGGGTTATCTTTCGCAGGGAGTACCATGAAAGTGAAGGATGAATTTCAAACACCTTCGGCATCTATCTTGCGTTGTGAGCGAACCCCGCATCCTGATTCATTGCGACTTAGATGCCTTTTTTGCATCGGTTGAGATGCTCCATCATGGTTTTCCAGAGGAACAGCCATTGATCATTGGTTCAGACCCACAACAAGGTCGAGGAAGAGGTATCGTATCAACCTGTAATTATGCTGCTCGAACCTACGGTGTACGTTCTGCGATGCCCATCACTGAAGCGTGGCGACGTTGTCCAGGGAGTCCGTATGGTCCGGGGCGATATATTCGAGGCACCCGCTCACTGTATTCGATGGCGTCTCGACGTGTTATGAAGATCTTACGAAAATATGCTGATAAATTCGAACAGGCAAGTATTGATGAAGCGTATCTCGATATAACCGAGTATACGAAAGGGGATTGGGATGAAGCACTAGCGCTTGCACGACGAATAAAAAAGGAGATTACAGATACAGTAGGTTTGACTGCTTCATTTGGGATTGGACCAACCCGAGTCGTTGCTAAAATGTCTTCAGAAGTGAATAAACCAAATGGGATTCATCGTGTATTACCTGATGAAATCAATTCGTTCTTTCAACAACGTTCGGTAAGGGAAGTGCCGGGGATTGGTCCTAAAACAGCGAACAGATTGGCCGAGTGGGGCATCTCAACCGTGGATGAAGCCTCCGAATTAGGTGAACTTGCGTTAGCAAGAATGACCTCTGAACGTTTTGCTTCATGGTTGCTACGAGTGGTGGATGGAGCCACTTCAAACGAAGTCAGCCCAATTCGCTCACGTCGTTCAATCGGGAAAGAGCGTACATTTCCAGTAGATCAATCAAATCATGAAGTCGTTCTGGAAGTTCTCGAAAAACTAACTGTAAGAGTCATGGCAAAGGCAAGAGAAGAGGGTATTGCAGGTAGACTCGCAGAGGTTAAGTTACGATATACTGGATTTGAAACGCACACCCACGGACGTTCTATTCCAGTTGCAATGGATGATACTGACGTATTTCTACGTCAAGTTCGAATGCTTTTTGCACAAAATGTGAATCAAGAACAGAACATACGACTCGTTGGATTTCGTCTTGGGCAACTCGAAGAAATCGATCTTCGCCAAACCACATTAGACGGGATTGATGAATCAGAGTAATTTGTGCATTCGCGTAAGGGTGCCCTTGAACTCTTCAATCGAATCAGGAACAACAACTCCTTCAATTTCTGCATTAAGTGATAGACTTTGTTCCTTCTTTGTCTTCCAAACTTCACTGTTGAAGGCTTCAACTTCTGGAGTCAAATTGTTGAGTTGTTCATCCACAGGCCCTTGAAGAGGGAATTGGTCAACATCTACTGAACTTGCTCCATAGAGTGTCATCGATATATGATGGCAAAAGAAGGGGCAAACGGGACTGAATGCTGCAAGGAAATCCTTCAGAATGGAATGAATTGTCCAAGCTGCATGAAGATCTCCATCGTAGAGTCGAGTTTTTGCCATTTCAAGCCAATGTGATGGTAAAATACCTGTTCCAAAGGTCTTGAGTGCTTGTGTTGCTGTGTAAATATCAAGGTCATTCCAAGAAGATTCAACAATGTTCATGGTCGCAGAAAATTCAGAACGAATCCATCTATCCTCAACTGGGAATGCAGTTGTTGGTTCTACATCAGGCACATCGAATTGGCTTGCAAATCGAGCAACATTGAATAATTTCGTCAGAACTCCGAAATATTTGGCTTCAATTTCTTCAGGATTGATATGGAAATCATCCCCTACTTGAGCCTCACAGGCCTTCCATAATCTGAAACATTCACTTCCAATCTTATTTGCTTTGAGACTGACTGAACCACTTGGGCCTTTGACCTTCCAAGAGCCAGTTCGACCTCCAGCGCCACATTCTAGGACGCTATCGGCATCAATTCCGTTGCCGAGAGACTTTGACATTTTTCGACCCCAGGGGTCCATGCCAAGGCCATCGATCCATACATGTTGGAATCCAGGCTTGTCGAGTAGGAGTGTTGACTTGAGGAGCGTGTAGTACAGCCATGTCCGAACAATTTCCTTTCCTTGTGGCCTCAATGCTGTTGGAAAGGCCTTTTCAAAGACTTCTGGATGGTTTAGATATCCACTGACAAAGAGATTTGAATTTGAAGAATCCATCCATGTATCGAATACCTTTTCTTCTCCACGGATTTCACCGAGTGAATCATTCATTTCGCTAAAAGAACCCACGTCTTCTCGGGAATCACGATTGAGAACTCGAGAGTCGAGAGGAGGTTGTTCCTTCCAAGGTTGAACATAGTTTCCAGATGGTGGGACTACGATGAATTGTTCATCTTCAGAGTACCAGATTGGAATCTCGGTATGATACCATCGTCGTCTCGATATTGGCCAATCGATACTTATGTTGTCCATCCAATCGAGCAAAAATTGTCGATTTCTTGGAGGATGGAATTGGATTTCTTCGATGTGTTCTCGCATTCGATCTTGTATGTGAGTTTGCCGAACATACCATTCCTTTAGAAGTATGATTTCCACTGGATTCTTACCACGTTCAGAAACTGGAATCTCTTGTGAACGTTCTTGAATCTGTGAAATCTTTCCAGATTCTTCAAGCATTTCTGTGGCCTTAATCCTAGCCTCAATAACGCTCATTCCGGATAGCTCTGCTGAGATGTCTGTCATGCAACCATCGAGGTCTATGGCTTGATACGGTGTCAATCCAAGTTCCCTAAACACGGCAACATCGTTTTGATCACCAAATGAACAAACCATCAATATTCCACTTCCGAATTCGGATTTAACAGATGGGTGTGTTTGAATCTCAACTGAAGTTTCTCTTCCACTTACTGGCATTGGAAGGACTGCTCTTTTTCCGACTAGATGTTGGTATCGTTGGTCATCAGGATGGACGACAACAACCCCACAAGCACAGATCATCTCTGGTCGTGTTGTTGAGATGATTAATTCCTCGCCGGTATCAGTTTTCCATTTTACATCGACAAGTTTGGTATTTCTCGAAATACGTTCCACTTCTGCATCAGCAATGGTCGTCCCCTCTACCGGGTCGTAGATGTTTGGCCGAAGATCTTCAATAATGTCCCCTTTCTTGAACAAATCGATGAATATGGATTGTGTTACTGCTCTGTAATCAGGAGCGTCCGTAAGGTATTCAGCAGCAAAATCACAGGACAATCCAACACGTGCAGCAGTCTTTCTCATAGCCTGAGTAAATGTTTCAATTGTCTCTCGGCACAAGTTTAGAAATTCTTCTCTATCGTAGGTTTTCATCTTCCTTTTCGTGTTCTTTTCAACTGTAAACTCGATGTTGATTCCATTTCGGTCGACTCCCCATGGGAAATAAACTTCTTTTCCGAGCAATCGTTGGGAACGTGCAATAACATCGATCATTGAATATTGAGCAACTGCTCCGATGTGCCAAGTGCCTGATGGATACGGTGGTGGTGTGTCGACGACGAACAGTGGCTTCCCACTTGCTGGCTTGAATCCATACCGTTGCTGATATGATTCAGAATCAGCGTAATGCTCTTCTTGTATTTTCTTTTCAAGGTCAATTGACCATCGCTTCTCTGGTAGTCTTGGAGTACTCATTGTTTACACCGGCCCAACCCCCAGTTAACGGAGGGGTCCAACCAGCCGTCTGGATATTTGTTTTTGAACGGTTCCCTCACAAACCAACGGCAATCCTTTCAATGTCAGTGCAGAGGGAGTGGCAGGTTGCACCATGTCTGATGAGGCGAAACCCGATAAAATTCCAAGTTCGGAAACGGATGTCGGAAGAATCCAGGCCATTGCAGACTACAGCAAATCGAAAATGAAACTCACCTCTGTCGACATCTCGGCACGAGTTCGAGATTTTGATCCCAAAAAAGCAGTTGAAGCTGTTTTAGACGCCCCAAAGCGACTCAAACGTGAATGGCAACGTTCTGGGGCTACCGGTGTTATTACGAGGTTTCCGATAGCTACAGTTGCTCTCTTCCTGATGATTACAGTTTACTTTGTTACGACTTCAGGATTCCTTGACGATACTGCATGGGACGATGATCCAGATAAGCCTGCATTGAATGTTAACGGAGATATGGAAGTATATCTCCCAGAGGGAAGTGAAGTGAAGGAACTTATTGAATTGGTGGAAGAAGATTGGACAACCAACGTCATGGTCATCTACATCGAATCGAATAACAATAACATTACTGATCAGCGAATCTTACAAGAAATAAGTTATGTTGAAAAGGCAATAAATCCGTTTGTTTCGGATAACGAAAGCGATGAAGTCATTTATATTCTTTCAATTTCCACCGTATTGAAAGAAATCAATTCAAGTCTGCCTCGAATACGTGAAGCATTCATCACTCAATTAGGCCAACAATGCCCAACCTTGGATGAAGTCTGTGAAGGCTTTGCTACGAGTGTTAACAACGCAATCAGCGCAGGGGACGACCAATTTGCTGGCGGATACGAGATTCCTACTCAAACAACAATTGACCTTATCATCGGTGAGATGTACGAAAACGATGGTTCACCTACGCCGGGTTTGGATAAACTGGCGCGAAATACCAACGTTTGCAGCGCAGAGCCGAATGCTGAAGGTGCTGATGATAACGGGTGTTTAGAAGGTGAAGACCTTCTCCTTGATCGTGCAATTATGGCAGTCGCTGTCATCAATGAAATCGAACCAAAGGATATTATTGAGAAAACACAAAACCGACTGGATAACATTTCTATGCTGGAAAGGCCATGTGAGTTTGATGCGAACGGAACTCCAGTTCCAGAAGAAGGCATGTGTGTTTGGGGAGAATTAACAAGTGATCAAAAGGAGAGAGGTGTGAAAAGTCTTGGAGTTTCTATGACATTGACCGGTCCTATCCCAATCACCAATTCTGTCACTGAATTTTCATTCCGTCTCTTCTGGGAAATTTTCCCGCTTGCCGTAGTTCTGGTCGCTATTGGTTTGTTTGTGTTCCACTCTGATTTATTGCAAGCCGGAATCTCCGGGATTCGCCCAATTCAAGGCATGAAGGTCGTGATAATTGCTGGTTTACCAACTCTTTGTGCTGTATTTTGGACACTTGGAATCATTGGTGCCACCAACTATGAAGTGACGATGACAGTAATTATTGTAGGTCCAATTCTTCTCGCACTGGGGGTTTCGTACGGCCTCCACATTACAAATCGGTATGCTGAGGAAGATGGAAGTCGGAGTCAAAAGATGCGTGCTTCGATGAAGTCTACTGGTCGAGCTGTTTTCTTATCTGCTGTCACGACCGTTATTGGTTTCATTTCACTGATATTCACGCCGATGGCGCCCATACAAACTGTTGGGATTGCATTATCAGGAGGCATTGTTGTTGTCTATATTCTTACGATGTTTATGGTTCCTAACCTTACGCTGATTCTTGATTTACGCAAGCCAAAACATCCTCCTCTGAAGATTTTTGATGCGGCGGTGGAGATTCCTATGAAACGAAACAAGAGTGTTATTGCCTTCTTCGTATTACTTGTGTTAGTCTCATCCACAATAGGTCAAGCCAATGTGGAAGAGAACATCGATCTTCTCGGCATGGCTCCTGAGGGAGAAGAGCCAGTCATTAAGATGAAACAATACAGCGAAGAATTCAATGCTGGTCAAATTGGTATGGTGCTCGTCCATGCAAACGTAACTGGAGACCAGACGGATAACGATCCCACAAACGATGACCCATATCAAAATCTAAAGATTATTGATGGCCTTGAAAGGAACTTGAATACTGTTGAAAATGCTTCTGCTGTGTCCGTTGTCTTTTTGATGAAAGCGACAGGCCTCGCCCCTACACTTTCTGGCCAACCTATTCTAAACCAGATAGAGGAACTTCCCGGATACGGTCTTCTACCTGAAGATGTAAGGGATACATTTGCAGTTCTAATGGATCAAGAGGTTACACAAGGTGCTACGTTCTGGGATTTGTTGACAACACCTGAAGACTTTGGTCTTCCTGGTTCTACGCAGAGCCAGATTTTCTTACTCGATGTATTCTACTCCTCACTCACGAAGGAGATGAGAGAGATTTTCGTTAATTCAGATTATGATCGGACATTGGTTTACATTGATATGCCATTTATTCCTGTAGCAGATACGAAGGTTGCTGTAGATCAAATCAATAAATACACAGAAGGATTCCAAGGAGTACATCAAGAACGAGCAGAGAAACTCACAGGTGTTGCTGCAACTGCAATTGAAGTTAATCAACTCATTGTTGACTCACAGTGGACCTCTCTTGGGTTTGCTATTATTCTAACATTGATTACACTCGCTGTAGTTTTCAAGGATATACGATATTCATTCTGGACGACTTCTCCAGTTATTGCTACGGTTGCGTTACAGTGGCTTGTAATGTGGCAAATGGATGTTCCATTATCGTTGGTCACAGTTATGATCGGCTCAATTTTAGTCGGTGTTGGAGTTGACTTTTCTATCCACATATCCAACCGTATTCGAGAATTGGGAGGTGGGCTGGATGCCATACGTTCCGCCGCCGTGGGGACGGGGATGTCTCTGTTTGAAGCTGCAGTTGTAACCTCTCTCGGTATGTTTACTGCCTATCAAATTCCGATACCTGAAATTAAACCGTTCGTAACTGTTATTCTGATTCTCTTGTGGGTTGCGGCTGCAAGTGCGTTGTTGTTGCTTCCTGCAATATTTGTTACTCTTGAGAAGATGGGTATTGGCGCAGTTGGTGGGCCTTCGGGAATGGCTCGTAAGTTGGGCCTTGGTCGAGTTAAGCCAGATGATCCTGATGTCTTGGAAGCAGTTCTTGTTATGGATTCACGCTCTGATGAAGCGTGGTGACAACAAGCAAAGGGATAAGACCCGTATTCCTATCAACAAACATGGTCAACTACTGGTTGATGAAGTCTGAACTTGATGTTTATCCTTATTCGCAACTTGTGCAAGATGGTTCTACGCATTGGGATGGAGTTCGAAATTATCAAGCACGCAACATGATGCGTGATGCGATGAAATTAGGTGATTATGTGCTTTTTTATCATTCAAATTGCAAACCTCCACACATTGCAGGTATCGCTAAGGTATGCAAAGAAGGGTATCCTGATTTTACCTCTTGGGATTCCAAATCCAACTATTTTGATGAAAAATCATCTCCCGAAAAGCCCCGCTGGTTTATGGTCGACATAGAACCAGTCAAACCGCTAAAAGAAACAGTTTCTCTCGATTCAGTTAGGAACGAACCTTCTTTATCTGAAATGCCACTTATTCGGAGAGGTCAAAGACTTTCTATTCAGCCAGTTCAACAAAATGAATTTGAGATCATCTGTGCAATGGGTGGTTTAGAACTCGGAGAACTTGAATAGGTGATGTTATGGCTGAAATTCCTTCGTCTAAGCGTGCATCGAACATTGAGTATGCTATTCGAGACGTCGTTGTTCCTGCTACTGAACTTGAATCTCAAGGTCATTCGATAATTAAATTGAACATAGGTGATCCCATTGCATATCCAGGCTTGCCAACACCATCGCACATGGTTGAAGCTTTCTCAAAGGCGTTATCAGATGGGAGAAATGGTTACTCCCCCTCGTATGGTTTACCAGAACTAAGAACCGCTATTGCTCAAGATGAAACGAGTAAGGGTTGGAATGCTCAAACCGATGATGTCTATGTTTGCCATGGGGTGACAGAGGCTCTACAAATTGTATTTCAGGCAACGTTAGAAGAAGGACATCAAGTTCTTGCACCTGGTCCACATTATCCACCATACATGGCTTATCCACAGATGTATGGTGCTGAGACCATTGAATACGAACTTAAATCAAATGATGGATGGGCATTAAACTTTGAAGATATTGAATCTAAAATGAATGACAATGTCAGACTATTTGTATTGATTAATCCAAACAATCCAACAGGTTCAGTTGCTGGAGCAAGTGATCTTAACCGATTGTTAACAATACTCGAAAAGTGGCCTAAGTGTATTCTCATTGCTGATGAAATCTACGATGGTCTTGATTTTTCAGGACGTCAAGTCAGTGCTGCAAGTTTGTCAAATACAGTCCCAGTCATTACAATGAATGGCGTATCAAAAGTATACTATGCGCCTGGCTGGCGAATTGGCTACATGGCCATTCATGACCCAATATCTTCCCTCGTTGCGGTTCGTGATGGAATTGAACGAATCTTGCGCTCTCGTTTGTGTGCATCAACTCCCGCTCAACTCGGATATTTGGCTGGACTTGAACAGGATCGTTCTTGGATGGGACAATACTGCGAAACCGTCAAAGAACGAAGAGATGTCTGCCTTTCAAGAATCTCAGAGATTGAAGGTCTCGAGGTTCAAAATCCCGAAGGTGCCTTCTACATGTTTGTAAAATTGACAGACAAAAAATGGTCTAATGATGACAAGGCCTTTGTCCTCCAGCTACTACATGAACAACATGTGCTTGTTGTTCACGGTTCTGGGTTCAGTTCTGAAAAGGGGAAAGGGCATTTCAGGCTCGTATTTCTTCCGGATGTTGAAACGTTAAACACAGCTTTTGATCGTATTGATTCTTTCTTGCAAAAACACAGAATAGTGTGAACATAGATGGCGAAGTATTGATGTTTGATGAGTCTTCGGTAAAACTATGCGAGGAATGAAATTAGCTCTTCTTGGGCTTGCAATTTCTCTTATTCCTTCAGTGTCAGCATCTACAATCGCAACAGCTAGTGATTTTGAAGTCTCATTTCTCTATCCAGTTTTAGTGGCGTTCTTTGTTGCAATGCTACTATGGAAGTTCTTCGTTCCCCGTCAGTTATCAGCTTTACAAGTAGCATTCGAGATTGATGATGATTTGTATGAAGTTCATCGATTGACAAAAGGTCTTGATGATGCCAAAGAACTCCTTCAGCAAGGCCGTGTTGCATTTGGCGTAGGATTGTACATGATGGGTATGATGGGTGTTCTGGTATTGATCGGAGAATTGCTCTTCCAAGCAGATGTTTACTTTGATCTCAATCTGTGGCTTATCGGTTTATTTATCCTTATTCCAGTTCTTATCTCTCCATGGGAAACACTCAACGCTCAATTGGTTGGGAAAAACAAACTTCGTGTTGGGCGCCATACGATTCGAACAGGTCTCCGTAGAATTATCACACTTGCTGTATTGATTTCATCCACAGCTGCAACTGTTATCTACGGCATGAATCTCAATGATGGAAGCATTACTCCAGTTTGGCTTGCAGCAGGTATGTTGGTATTTATGGCTCCAACAATTCTCGCATATGGACGTATTATGGGAGCCTCTTGGAATATGCTACTTCTGAATAAATGGAGGACTGCGAGAGGACGCAGGAATCCAATCGATCCCGACAACCCTTCATTCGTAAACAGACTCTTTTCTTTACTTCTGGTTATGTTCCTCATCACAATGCCGATTACAGCTCTGAACGGAATTGTTACCGTATTCCATGTCTTGGTTAACGAACCTCAGAACACCGAAGAAGTTCTCAATTATGGAGGTATTATCGGTCATTCCATCTATGAGCGTATTGATCTCATTTCGGATATTTTATTCCATTGGGAATTCATTAAATCTGCTCCCCAATTCCTTTCACTTTACCTTTCTCTCAATATTGCAATTGTGGGTTTAGCGTTTATTTTTGAATTGACGCGGAACTTGATTTTAGGTGGTCAAACATTCGGTGGTATGTTTGGAGTAACCCTTGATACTCCTCGTGAAATCAGAACTGAAGAGTCTGCTCAGGGTCGTCAATTGGCTTTTGCCTTTGCTGGTTTTTCAGGGTATACTGTTTTGCTTCTCGTATTGGTTTGTTACAAAGAATTTGGCGACTTGATGCCGTTTACTCAGAATCTTGAAGATAATGGTTTTGATGAAAGTATGCGTTTACTCACAACATGGATGTTTATTGCAGTTGGCCAAGCTATTTTCTTGTTTACATGGCTGCTCTCCATTGCACGATTTGGGCCCTTAAGACAACTAAAATTTGATCTTGATCCAGAAGAACGAAGAGAAGGTGCTGTCATGATGGCAGACGGTGACTGGATGAGAGAATTTGTAGACGAAGCAGCGCTGCAAGAAGATTTAGATGCACTTATTCGATTCCAAATGCAATTGATTGAAGGGGATGAAGCTCTTGTACGTCATGAAAAAGCACGTGCGAAAATGTGGGAATGTGCAATACGTGGCCTGTGGCCTAAAGCCATTGAAGAATCTCGTAAAGTTCTCGCACAAGCGGGTGGAGATGATGACGAGGCTCGAATGATTACGGCTACTGGATATTTGGCAACTCGAAGACTCGATGCCGCTCGTGAGGCACTTCGTGGTTTACAACAACCAGAGGGATACGACGAACCTGAAATTCTTGCTTTCATCACAGAATGGATGGACCCTTGGAACGGAACAGTGGACGAAGATGATATTTGGGACTGGGAAAATAACTCGACAATCGATCACCTAAATGAGCAAATGCGAATGCTCAGATACTGGACTCCAAAGCATTCTGAAGATTCTGTTGAACACTCGGACAGACTTACCATGATTGGTAAATTATCCTCAGTTGCTTCTTTACGCTTGCAAAGACGTCATGAAGAAGCCTTACAATTAGCACTAGAAGCAGTAAAGTTTGACCCGCTTGGCGTTAGGCCAAGAATTGCAGTGGCATTGTGTTTAATCGACAAAGGAAATTGGCATCAAGCCATGTCTGTCTATCAAGAACTCAAAGAAAGTGACATTAATGACCCCCGTGTAATTGCCCTATCCGTTCTACTTGGGAACGAGGCTGATGTGGAACATATCGAAGTATCACTAGCTGTTGAAACAGGTAAAAATGTTAGGAAATGGCTCGATGAAGCTCCTGTCAATGCCGTTGCTGGTCTGGGAATTAAGGGCGGAATGGATGAGGCCATAAACGCCAACATCATGATTTGTGCACACGAATCTGTACGACGTAGCATGACACCTCGTTATTCGCCTTCAATCTTCCATTACATCATCCAATACGTACTTCTACCTCCTATTTTCATTGTATCCGCCATCGCTATGTCTGGCTATGCAGGACAGGTCCAAGGTATTGTAACGGGAATCGTTCTTTTCATGCTTCAATTTGCTCTTGCAAGATTCCGAAGACAACAAGGACGACAGATAAAGCATAGAGATCAGCGAACATTGGTTGATTATGCTCGTATGATGAAGCGGTTCAAGGTGAATCCAAATAGTGGAAATATTCCAATAGGAACTCATCTTCTTCTCTCTGGCATTCTTGTCACAGTAAACGGTGTTGTTTTGGATGTCGGAATGCCTGGATGGTTAACTCACAGGCTTCCAAAGGACACTGACAAAACCATCCGACCCCGACTTAAGCGAAATGCGTTATCGATTAGTAAGAACAAGCCTGCAAAGTTGAATCCCTTGACCAAGGGATGGTGGCTTAAGAGGCCAAAAGAAGATTCTTCAGAAGTTCCGATTCTAGAGCAATTAATTGGCCCAGTGGCGTATAGAGGTCGTCAGACGATGCTTATGAAAAAGACGACAGGGTTCCGTCAAGCTCCATCAGGGAAACCAAATCTAAATCCAGTAGGTTCTCATGATTTCAAGGGTAGGAATGTCCCTCGGAATACGAGAACCAGCGAACGCTCAGCAAGAACAGGGCCAAGTCGGCCAAGTCGCCGTCGCTGAGTGTAACAATCGATTGATAGTATTCATGAACCTTGTCTGCCTGGACAATACATGGACAGTAGTTCCCCAAGAGACTCAGTTAACCGCGTTTTAGATGCGACATCCAACAGTGCCCGTCTCTACGGAAACGGACTTGGCATGATCGCTTCTGAGAATATTATTTCTCCAAATGTTAAACGTGCCATCAACTCTGACTTGCATGGCCGATATGCAGAAGGGTTGCCTGGGAAAAGATACTATCAAGGATGCGAGGATTTTGATACAATTGAGAGTCTTGGCATTGACTTAGCAAAGAAAGTGTTCAATGCACCATTTGCGAATATTCAATCCATCTCAGGTACAGTTTCAAACATTGGAGCATTGAAGGCATTAGCTAAGCCGGGGGATTCCATAACTGCAGTCTCCACCGCCGATGGAGGTCATATTTCGCATGCCAGGATGGGTGCTGTGGGTCTACGTGATCTAAATGTCTCAACCTACCCATGGGATGAGAACCGCATGGAACCAGATATTGATGGTTCATGTAAACTCATTCGTCAATTAAAACCCAAAGTGACACTTGTTGGCCAATCTGTGTTTCTTTTTCCAACTCCTCTCAAAGAATTAGCCGAGGCAGCGCATGAAGTAGATTCTACAGTGATGTATGATGGCGCTCACGTTCTTGGATTGATCGCAGGAGGTGTGTTCCAAGATCCACTAAAGGAAGGAGCAGATGTTATGACCGGCTCATCACATAAAACGTTCCCTGGTCCACAGGGAGGCTTTCTTTTATCGTCAAATGAAGATCCTAAATTTCAAAGAAAACTCAATAATTCCATGTTTCCAGGAGTTGTTTCCTCGTACCACTTACATCACGTAGCAGGTAAAGTTGTGGCACTTGCTGAATTTGAAGCGTTTGGAAAAGCATACGCCCAAGATATTGTAAGAAATGCTCAAACTTTTGCACAAGCTTTGGCTGCAGAGGGATTCGATGTACTTGCTGAATCTCGCGGTTATACAGCTTCTCACCAAGTATTAACTCGGCATGGAGATATTGATTCAGGGGCAGGTGCTAAAGCAGCTGCATTGTTGGAAAAGGCAGGAATCATTACCAACATGAACATGCTTCCTGGAGATACAAAAGCGATGACTCCATCTGGTCTTCGACTTGGAGTTCAAGAACTTACTCGAGTCGGTATGGGTCCACGCGAAATGGAAGAAGTAGCTTCTTTTTATGCCCGAGTATTACTCCATGATGAAGATGTAACGAATATTAAGAATGATGTGCAACATTTGAAATCTGATTTCCAACATGTCCAATACTGCTTTGATTCTGAAGAGATTCTTGCATATGAGGGAATGTAATGTATGTCAACTAAAACAGGTCTTTCTCATGAGTCTCTGTGTCATAATGATGGCTTCATCTTTGATACAGATCTGAACCGTTACATGTTGTGGAAGCAACATGAATTCAATCAATGGTGGCGCAGTTTCGAATCTCTTTTTACACATCCATTAAGCCGTACATTCATCAATTCTGTCGTTGATGATTTAGAGTTTCATGGACGTTTATCTGCGCCGCATGGATTTTTTAAGAAGAAAAAATTCTATTCGCAACTTTCACAATTAACTAATTTTTACGGAAGTGGAATAATAGATGTAACCAAAAAGGAAATCACAAACGGTGCTAATTCTCTTTTTTCAGTTGGTTTAGCATCGTATGCTTTGGAAGTATTTCATCAAAAAAGATACAAAATTCGTTGGAATGAACCAAAGCCTCGAGTTGTTCAATTATCACTTGAGATCAATCGAGATTTACCCCCTCCGGGTTCTGTTCGACTATTTCCATGGTCCGAAAAAATGACAATGCGTAGTGACGTTGATACAAAACCTGTCTCTGATTCATTCGTCGTGAAGGAGATTGGTCATTTCGAAATCGATGGCGAGCGATACATGATTTTACCGGCTTCACTTCTAGACCGATTTGCATCGACATGTTCACCTCATGCTCCTCAACTGATTGATGAGGATTGGATTCAATGTCCAACAGATTGGTCAAAACCAGACATTTCCATCATGTCTCTCATTATTTCATCAATAGTTGAATTATTTTCGATTTCTGAGCGCTCTGTGTACATCACAGGAAAGGACAGTTGGGAAGCTTATCTGCGTACATATCTGTCGGGACAAGGTTGGGGTGAGGCCACTATTGTCGAGTACGATTCTCATTCGTATGATGCAACTTTGATTGTCTCTAAAAGTTCCATTACTCCTTTTTCTATTGGGCTTGTTGCTGGTATTTGGGAACGTGCACATGGGCGGAAATTCCACTTGAATTTAGAGGTAATTAATGATTCTATACAAGTGAATATTCGTTCATTATTGGAATACGAAAATCTACAATAATTTAAATCGTCGTAATCGATAGTTGTCGAGCAATTAAGGTCAAGGTTCATAACCGAATCGAGGGCTCGTAAAATTAGTCAAGTCACGGAGGCTATTACCAATGTCACTAAATCACAACCAAATGGCGTATGCTGCTATCATCTCAACACTAATATTCGGAGCTCTTTTTGTAGGAGTAAGCGGGTTTTACCAAACTTCTGATGGAATCGGAGAATTTGACAGTGCGGCAGAAGACGACTTGTTCGGTGAAGAAATAACTTCTGGCGAGGCTACTGATGAAGATGAAGATGGTCTTCCTGATGTTCTTGAAGCACAATATGGTACTGATCCAACAAACGAAGATACAGATGGTGATGGCATGAGTGACGGCTGGGAAGTTGAACATGGTCTAAATCCTCTTGATAATGGTGAATCAGAAAATCCAGACGAAGAAACTGGAGGCACGACAACAGCGGATGATGCTGTAATTTCCAACGAAAGCGATTCATGGCCAGACCCGGAACAAGGAAAGTACGGTGACCCTGATCGAGACGGACTTACAAACGAACAAGAGGCTGAACTTGGAACTGATCCTCAACGTGCTGACACAGATAACGACGGATTAAACGACCGATGGGAGTCTATGTATGGGGTAAACAAAACCTCTCCAGCAGGTGATCAAATCTATCTCTTCAACCCTCTCTCAGGCAACTGGGATTGTCCTATATTGAATCTTGCTCTCGAAGAATCTCTTTCATCAATGCTTGAAGAAATAGAAGGCGCTCCAACATGGGATGAACTTGAAAACCCCCTGGGTAAGCATTCTTGTGATCAGGTTTTAGACCTTGATGACGACGGACTTCTCAACTTCCAAGAAGAGGCATTCGGAACGAACCCTGATAATCCCGATTCTGATGGTGATATGCTCACAGACGACCTTGAAGTAAATTCAGGCGCCATAGTGTTAAGTTTTGAACTCGGTTCTGACTGTGGAGAACCTGAGAGCACGCCCGTCTCACAGAGGACTGCTCGTACTGCCCCATTCGCTTCTGAAGTGAGTGCTGCATGGTTTTTGTCTGATCTTGACGGAGACGGTCTCCTAAACGGACCAAGTGATTGGGATACAGACGGTGATGGTATGCCTGATGGTTTCGAATACTGTTTTTCATTCAAGCAAGATCATCCTACTCAAGACGAAGGAAAACTTCTCGATCCATTCAATTCCTCTGATGGCTACAATGATTGGGACGAAGATGGATTAAACAACCTTGAGGAATACCAAGTGGCCAACAAGTTTGGGCTCACAAATGGATTGCCATCTTTCACATCCCCTTGGAGTGAAGACACCGATGGTGACAAAATGCCCGACGGTTGGGAAGCTAATCAGTACAACCGTACAACATTCGAATACCCACTAAATCCAAGAAATGCGAGCAATGCTAATGAGGACATTGACTTCGATGGATGGGACTCTGACGGAGACGGAGATGTCATGTATGGCGAATTAGAACTTACAACAACCGTAGTAGAACTCTATGTACAGAAAGGCGATTACGTCACGAGTAACACGACAATTGCTCGTGGTCAATACACAATGGGTGGCGGTAACAAGCAACCAGTATATCTCGTGGCTCCAGTTGATGGCTACGTTTATTCGATTAATGTCGCACCCGGTGACCAAATAGAGTCACGTCTCTTTGTCTGGATGAACATTGTGGAAGAATCTGAAAGATTTACCAACTTGATGGAATACGAATCCCGTCTTGATGACCAAGGAAATATTGTTGGACGCTCCACCGATCCAACGCATGGTGACACCGATCTTGATGGACTACTCGATGGTATCGAAGTAGGTGGCTGGGAAATTCTCGTCGTCAATCGTGGCGTACAACTGACTTGGGTTGTTTCAGACCCTGGACTGCCTGATACCGATGGCGATGGCCTCTCCGATTATATGGAATTCGCTTCCACATGTGATGGACAGGGTTCGAACGCCTCAAATTCTGACACTGACAGTGATGGCGAAAGTGATCAGCAAGAAACGAAACTTGGCTACATCTTCAATGGTGAACAATATTTCACATCCGCCTGTATGTTTGATACCGACAACGATGGATTAGAAGATGGGGAAGAAGTAATCGCAGGTGCAGACAACTTCGTCACTCACGCAAACAACTCAGATACTGATGGCGATGGTCTCATCGATGGGAATGAAATTCTCTTCATCCCTAGACCATTCCAATCTGAAACAAATCCATTAATCAATGACACAGATGCTGATGGTATGCTAGATGGATGGGAAATGCAGGTTAAATCAACAGAAGACAATACGAATTCGCATTCCCTTTGGGTTGCTGTCTCTAACTGGGATCGACCTGGATGTACTGAATCATCATCGAACAGCTGTCAGATGGACCCTGGTGGCTATGTTTGGATCAATTGGCTTGGTGGCTTTGAACTCCAGAAAAAATACGAAGTATCTGAGATGAATCTCTCTGGATTTGATCTTCCTGGGAATACGATGTGTGATGGCTGTAAAGGACGTTGGGCTCTCGATCCTTCACTCAATTCTCTCAAGGATGATACTTATGACATCGATAATGATACTCTCGCTAACGGAGCAGAAGCTCCTTCTAACTGGAATACCAACCCAGTCGATGATGATACAGATGGTGATAATTTGCCTGATGGTTGGGAAGTAAGGTATTCCTATGAAGCGATAAATAACAATCTAGTAGATAATTCTACAATCAATGCATACGGGGCACGTGGTGTCATGGATCCATCCATGGCCGACAGTGATCTAGACGGAATCAATGATGGTGAAGAAGACCCTGATTCTGATGGATTGAATCGAACTGGATTAATTAAGAAATATTGCCCTGGATACAATGACACGACCAATGCGGAGTGTAACATAGACCCAAGTACTCCAGACGGAATGAAATTCTATAATAACCTCGAAAATTACACGAACTGTGAAGAATTTGAGAATGGAACTAACCCTGTGACAAATGACACTGATGGTGATGATTGGGAAGATGGACCTGAAGTATTTTACATGGACCATGACGATGACGGCATGGCCACAGGATGGGAATATCACTTTGAATTCGATCCTTATGATTCAGCCGACAGACTTGTTGATAGTGATGGAGATGGTCACACAAACTATTGTGAATTCAAGTGGGATACGAATCCTAGAGATCCAATAAGTTTCCCTGGACAAGGTGAATTGTGCGATCCATTCGAGAGCTAGTGAATCATGTTTAGAGGAAATTCGGTTTCTATTTGCTTAGTGTGCATTCTATCGATGTCAATTCTGGCACCAGTTACGCTGAATTCTTCAAAGGCAGAATCCTCAGGCGAATCCTTGTTTGAATATAATCAAGAAGATGGCATCCACTTCATGGATTACATCAATGTTAGTGGTTCATCTTCAGTTCCACTGAATTCGGTCGAAATTTCCCTATGGAATGTAACTGCTGATGGACAGTACGATCTCTTAAATTCGAGTTCCTCACTTCTTTCAGTCTCACCCTTTGAAACAGAGCAAGGCAGTGCCTACTGGCTTTGGAATCATGAGTTTAACCATGAAGGTGAAAGTTGTACATGTCTCGTTCGTATCTCATTGTTGGAGCAAACGGATTTGAAATCATACGGGCTTACAATCTATCTTGGTCAACTCAATCATAGACCGGTTTTGATGTTCTCATCTGAATCGTATCAAACTTCGCAAATCATACTTGCCTCCGAAGATGTTGATCTTACGTATCGTGTCCTTTTACCACCGAACTTCATCTCCTTGGAAGTAAATACAGATCAGGATGTTCTGACCACACTTTCTGTCTGCCCCGCTCCATTTGGTATTTGCACAGATGATTATTCATCAGTGATGATTCTTCACGAATTAATTGGGAGTGAACTTACTGTGACTATGGAGACACTATCAATCAATTTGCCTGATGGTTTGTATCTTATTGATTTTCATGTCCAATCAATGTCCCTTAAAGAATCGAATACTCTCATACAATATCTTGCAGTAGATCGAAATCCTCCCAACGTAACGTTCTCTTCGATTTCTGAACTTTTGGAATCAGAAACTATTACAGTTGATCTGAATGTTGATGACGGATATGAGGGTTCAGTGTATTCTATTACCTGGACTATAATTGAACCAGATGGAGAATTAAGAGCGGTATCATCAACAGAAATCTTGTCAGATAATCGCCTATCGTTTAATGCAGATAAACAAGGAGTGTACCAAATATTTGGCCTCATACGGGATACAGCAGGTAATTTTGTGAATGTTCAACATAATGTGTCTGTTATCAACGTAGAACCCCAACTGGATTTACGATATGATGGATATAAGATTTCGAATAATCAAACAGTTACAGTAAAATCCACAGATGACTGGTGTTTTTCAGCTAACCAGACCACAGATACCGTAAACGATATCGATTCATTACAATACAACTGGTTTGTTGATGGAAAATCACTCTTAAGTGGAAGATCCTATCTCTTGTCCTCTGATATTAAGAGTGATGATTGGAAAGAAATCACACTTACTCTTAGCGACAATAATGGTGCCAACTCATCAATTACGTTTTCCGTCGAGGAGCAAGAAACACATGAGTCATCATCTTTTCAATCGATTACGATTTGGACATCGATATTATTCCTCATCATACTCTCGATTATAGTTCTCATACGAAAGAAGATACTTTCTCCTCAAGAATCAGATTTTGTGCGCTGGTCTGACAAGAAATCCTATGATGATTAACCATTCATTAAAAAACTGTGAATTATAGCAACAAATGGTGAGTCTATGTTTAGTGATGCTGCGGAAGGTCTACCAAATGAACCTAAGAGTGTTCCAAAATCAGTCTATTTAGACCGTCAACAACGCTTTCTTTCACAATTAACTTCTTCCGATTTGGTGATTATTACAACACCCCCGGAAGCAGTTCGTAGTAACGACGTGACATACCCATACAGAACTTCCAGTGACATGCTTTACCTTGTAGGTTGGACAGATCCTGAATCTACCCTCATCTTCCACCATAATGGTTCCCAATGGGTTTCTCATCTGTTTGTGCAACCTAAAGATACACTAAAAGAAATTTGGGAAGGCAGACGTCCTGGGGCAGAAGGTGCCAAACTAGGATGGGCAATTGATGAAGCTACATCGATTCATGAATTAGAAGAACACCTTGACATGTTTCTTTCTGACTGTTCAACTGTTCATGTACGCACAGGTATTAGCAGCATTATTGATTCTCTCGTTCTTTCTTCAATCGAACGTAGAGATCGTAATCGTCAACACTTTGGTTCTGGACCGGTTTCACTCGAAGATCCAAGTCGTAGGATTGCTGAGATGCGCCTACGTAAATCTCCTGAAGAGATTGAATTGATGCGCCATGCAGCAGACATTTCTTCCATCGCTCATGAATTGGCAATGAGAGCAAGTAAAGATGGTATTTCAGAATACCAACTCCAAGCAATCATTGAGGGATTTTTCGTTTATGGCGGTACAAGTGGATGGGCATATCCATCAATTGTCGGCTGTGGGGAAAATGCGACCATTCTCCATTACACAGTAAATGAATCCAAGTGTAAAGGGGATGAAATTATTCTCATCGATGCAGGGGCCGAATACAAAGGATATGCTGCAGACATTACTCGTTCTTGGCCGATTGGTGGAACGTTTACAGATGCTCAAAAAGAAATTTATGAAATTGTTCTTGATGCTCAAGAACAAGCAATAGCTGCTTGTCGTGTTGGCAATCATTACAATCAACCACACGAAGTTGCTCGAAATGTTCTTGCAGAGGGACTTATCCGTTTGGGTATCATCGATCAGAGTCTAGAAGAGGCATTAGATCTCCAAACTGGCCAACTGAAAAATTGGTATATGCATAACACAGGCCATTGGCTTGGTATTGATGTACACGATGTTGGCGTATACAAACCAGATGGGACTCCTCGCTTACTCGAAGCAGGTATGGTGCTAACTGTTGAGCCAGGATTGTATTTTGGTGCTTGGAGACCTGACGTAAATTGTCCTGAACGATATGCAAACATCGGTATCCGAATCGAAGATGATGTGCTGGTTACCGATGATGAACCAGATGTCTTGACCAAGCGTTGTCGAAAAACAATTGCTGATATCGAAGGAATCATTGGAACTTTGTAGGGGTGAATCCATGGATTGGTCAACAATCGTTCAAAAAATCATTACTACGAATGAAATTTATCGGCTTACGAGCGAAGAATGCCTCACTTTGTATGACCATGCCCCCCTCCATCAGTTAATGGATGCTGCACATCATCGAAGGAAGTTACATAATCCGAGCAATAAGGTGACGTATCTCGTTGATCGTAATATCAATTACACCAATGTTTGTACAATCAATTGTCAATTTTGTTCATTTTATCGTCCACCTGGCCACGATGAAACATATACGCAGACATATGATGAGATTCGACAGAGGATTGTAGAACTTGAAGCGATTGGAGGTTCTCGTATTTTGATGCAAGGAGGAGTGAATCCTGAACTTGATATCGACTGGTATATTGGTCTAATCAAGGAATTAAGGGCACATCATCCTACAATTGATTTGGACTGTTTTTCACCAATAGAATTAGAAGGAATTGCTGAAGTTACTAACAGTACTACGCTTGAAGTTCTTATTCGTTTCAAAGATGCAGGTATGCATGGCTTACCAGGAGGTGGCGCTGAAATGCTTGTAGAAACTGTACGCTCGGATGTTTCTCCTAAGAAAGGTCACCCAGATAACTGGTTACGAGTTATGGAAGAAGCTCAAACATTAGACTTGACGACTAGTGCCACGAACGTCATTGGATTCGGAGAAACCAATTCCAATCGTATAGAGCATTTGCTCAGGATCCGTCAACAACAAGAGAGGGTCCAATCTCAAGGACATATTGGATTTACATCATTTATCGCTTGGCCAGTTCAACTTGAAACCAATACCTTTGGTAAAAGAAATCGAGGTTCAAATCGATTTGAACTTGGAGCAGGTGCCAGCGAATATCTTCGTCACGTGGCTATATCTCGCTTATTCCTCGATAATGTGCCTCACATTCAAGCTTCATGGCCAACAATGGGTATGGGTGTTGCTCAGATGGCATTGCTTGGTGGAGCAGACGACGCAGGATCCACCATGATGGAAGAAAATGTTGTCTCAGCATCAGGCACTACCAAATTTAGTGCCTCTGAACAGGAATTACAAACATCAATAATTCGGTCAGGTTTTTCTCCTCAAAGACGTAACAGTGATTATCTTGACTTAGAAACACCTGATACAACAATTTCATTGCCAGAAGTGATGTGTTTACCACCAGATCAAATTGTCGAATTGGTGTAATACACAACCCAAATTTCTGCTACGATGTTTCTGCCACCTTTACTCGATTCTCCAGTAGGATTGTATTCTTGTCCATTAAACAATCCACGATATGTCAATTCGTTAATTTGGCCATTATAATCAACCCATGAAGATATGTCGTAAGACCATTGCTTGACATCTTGACCGGCACACCATCCTGCACGGCCAAATGGCCAAGAACCAAACTGGTTAGCAACGACTCCATTATCAATTTCATTTTCACAACCAGTATTGGAACTCACAATCGGATGCCATTCATATGCGTGATGATTGTCAATGTAGTAATGATGCTCATGATCACAAAATTCTGCACAATTAGCGTTATCTTTTTGGAACCCATGGCCAGTGATTGTTGCTATGATTTCAACTCTCGTGGTGTCATGTGGAACTGTGAAATTTAAACTCCGAGTGTACAGACTTTCATTGTTGTAGGTGCCATCAAACTGACCACCAGTAAATGCAAATGTAGCATCATGTGCCCGTTCTCCACTACCCCAATTTGAAAACAAAAATTTTATCGTCATATCACCTTTGTTAGCACCTTTGTAACGGAACCTGCGAGTTTCATCCTCCTCTAACATGAAGAGATATGGGCTAATATCAGTAAGCCAGCGTCCTTCTCTCCCATATGTGGTAATCCATCGCATGAATTCAGTCCCACATGTAGAGGAATTATTTGCATCGCAAATGTAGAGGTGGGCGAGATAATCCCATTCATGACATCCACCATAGGAACTATCGCTCTTTTGGTATCGATTGCTTCGTTCCTCACAGGCGTGCTCATGGAATACTTCGAGCGTGTCATATGACGACATATTATCAGGCATGCTGAAGGTTGCATTCCTGTATGAATTATGGTTGGATCCCCATCCTCCCGCATGTCTTTCGAAATCATAGAGTGTCACAACGTCAATTCCTGAATCCTGCATTCGTATCTCAGGTTCAAATTCGGCATTCCATTGGTGTGGTTCATATGCATAGTGATTTGGGTCATTGGTTTGAGAAATCCAAGCATAGATTGATCCTGTTTCTCTTGCTCTCTGGAATCGATCAATTCCCATGAAAAATGGACTATTGGTATTGGAAATCATCTGACCAAGTCCACCTTGAATATTACTGGCATCCATGTCGATGTAATGGATTCGGCCAGACCATTCTTGTTCCTCGCTTGGATTTAATCGAGATTCAACATCACTCTTTCTCGACGTTATGTCATTATGGTATGTTGAGTCAAATGAGCCATAGAAGAGGTGGGTATTGGATGGTAGGTTACGTATGAATGTGCCTGGATTAGTGGCCCATGTCCCTGAATTCGAGTTCCCGCTAGAGTCAGTATACTTGAACATGAAGAGATAAACATCATTTCCTGTCCATTGGTTTTGGAAAGTGAATGTCCCATCAAGTGTAGGGATTGTGAAGGTTGGTACAACATCCATTGGCCCATTTACTGTTGTACCAGATGTCCAAAGGATGGGTTTCTGGTTAATTGCACATCCTTGTACATCGATTGTCCACTTTATTGGGCTATTATCACACAGATCCACATTCGCAAAAACTCCATCAGCATCCAAATCAGCACATCCAGCTGCATTGACAACCAATCCACTAGGGGTGCCTTCGCATTGATCTATGAGGTCATTAACACCATCTAAATCTGAATCACGTTCAACAGCAGCGCAACCATATTCATCAACGTCAGTCGCCCCTGCCGGTGTGTAAGGACATTGATCTAAGTCCACGCCAGTTGCATTGACATCGTTGACATTGTCGTTATCATCATCTTCGTCTTCTGTCGAATCATAACATCCATCCATGTCGAAATCCGTATTGGAATTTCTCTCGCTATCCCAATTTGACCTCCCTTTTGGACAAGTATCTTCTGAGTCTAAAGAACCATCATTATCATCATCAATATCTTCTAGTAAATCATGACATCCATCTTGATCCCAATCATTGTAAAGATTTGCTGGCCAGTTCACTTCTCCATTCTGACACACATCATAGACATCAAGGATACCATCACCATCATCGTCATCATCGTTGGTATCATCATGACAACCATCCCTGTCGCGATCGTTACTGGGTGTGCTAGTCCAGCCAATGGTCGAAGTACAGCCGTCCATGGCATCGAGTATGCTATCGCCATCATCATCAAGGTCTTCATCGAAATCTCTGCATCCATCTTGGTCAATATCATTTTGCTGATTCGAAGCCCAACCATCTGCTTCACCGATACCTTCAGCGCATTTGTCTACGTCGTCTGAAATCCCGTCACCATCCAAATCATTGTTTGCTTCGATGATGATTGTTGTATTTCCAGTATCCTCTGACATGGTGTATTCACCACATTGGGCATATGTTGAAACATTAAACGACTCAGTTCGCAACTCTAATTCTGAGAGAATTTGAGTGAAAGTACCATCATCTTGTATCGATAATACATATGGTTCAGGAGTGAAACCCTCCTCTGGAATAATCATGTGAGCATAGCATGACTCAATGGATTGATGTAAAATTGAGCCTTGGATAAAGAGCATAGAAGATTCTGCTACGATGTATTGTGGCACAATTAACGAGGTTGTACCTTCATCAGGGGTCAAAACATCAACCGAATTGGTCATCGTAATTAATTCACCTTCTGAGGGGAATATCTTGATTTCGAGCGTATAAGTTCCTGGGGCATTTGGTAATATGATAATTGAAATGTAGGTTGATTTTTTAGTAACACTCCATTCAACAGCATCCTCAATCTCCGTAGAGTGAGCAATACTGTATTCGATTGTGTAACTTCCTTCCCCCGTAGTTTCAAGAAGAATATTCAATGCACTAATTTCTCCTAATTCTCCCGTGATTGTTTCTTGATCCCATGAAGCCTCAATGGCATATGCGATTGCCACAGTTTCTTCTTCGTTATCATCATTTGAATCACCGCTTCCAAAGCATCCGGATAACATTAACAGCGAAAGGAAAACCGCAGCGGCTCCATTTTTGCTCATGCGTCTACATCAACGCACAGGACATGAACCTAACGCTTACCGATGAAAAAATGTTCTGTTCTGGAATCATTAACGGTGAGATTATCTAAATCTATTTTCGAAGGAGGAAATCGAACACGAATTGGCATAACCCATAGGAGTGGCATGTTCTTTTTTCTCTTGATTTTAATAATTAGTTCCCAGTGAATACGGAGTAATTCAGAATTTACAGAGCCAGGCCACATTGTTGGAGGTGGGGAGAGTTCGAATTCCCCATCTTCATCCAATACCTGTTCACCACCTTCCTCTGAAAATCTCATGGGCCTGAGGAATACCCCGCCTGGTATGTCTTGCCTCTCCATCGGAGCATCTTCACCGCCAGCAGTACCATCATCCAGACCTTCTTCCCAATGATGAGGGAGTGGTGTCGAAAGTCCCACTGGTGGCTGTTGTCCAAGTTTTCTTCCAGACAATTCAACCAAAGCTTTTCTGGAAGGGGGCAATGTTCCAACTTGCCAATGAATCGAAACCGATTTCCAATCTTCCCGACGTTCTGTAAGGATGCATTTTCCACGTAGTGATTTATCACTTTGAATTGGAGATTCTAGTTTGATTGCTGGAGATTGTGCTGGATTCTTAAAATATTCCTGTTGCTTCCTTAAATCCAAGAAATTGGCTATCATTCTCAGTAGTAATGGCATTAGGAGAAATGGAACCACTACAACGGTCAATATCGGATAATCTAAGAGACCCAATCGAATGCTTTTAGTCCCAAGACTTGGTATTCCAAAGACGCTGAGTATGGGTTCTATGAACAAATATGTGAGTGTTACCAAAAGTAATATGACTGCAAAATTAATCAATCTTCTCGCAACAGAATGGAGCTTATTTGGGATGATATACCATCCACTTCGCTGTTGGTCGACAAGATTTACAAATGCTGAGTCGTCTGTGAATACCTCAGAATCCCCTAGCCACTGCTCTTTATCATTGGATACAAAAGATCGTTCAAGTAACCATCCTTCTTCACTTTGAATCATAAATTCTGGATATCTGTTCCTGATTTCTTCAGTTGTTAGATCAATGTGTACTCTTTCTTCAATGGTAGGTACTGATTCCGCCTTCCAGCGATGATGATCAAAAGGAGGATACCTCACTTTGTGAATAATATTCCATTTCCCCATAGGTATCGCCTCATGTGAAGAGCAGTTTGACTCCTGCTTGGAATGCTAATTTTCGAAATGCAGGTACTCTGCGTAACAATGCCATTCCAAGAGGTACAGGCTTTTCGATGTCTCCCACTGAGTTGATCAATTCAATGACCTCAGGTTTTGCAAAATTGGCAAAATGCTTGTCAAGTTCTTCATCGGTGCGGGTGGATACGAGGAGGTCACGTAGTGCTCGTGCTCTATCTTGTTCTTTTTTCATCTTCGGCCACGATGCTTTTGTGACCAATTTGAGATCTTTTTCAGTGAGATTGTTGTTATTTATGGCTATAACGAGGTTATCCACAATTGAAGAAATCTGTTTGAATCCTGGGCCAAGGCCCCCTCCAGTTGTTGGCTTTGCCATTCCAGCTGCATCACCCAGAACCATAACTCGTTCCTTGAACGGACGACGAATCATTCCTGAAGGAACGGGTCCGCAATAACGTGCAGTTTCCCGTACATTCTCAAATCGTTCTTTCCACAAAGGATGGGTCAGTAGATCATTATAGCAGTCGAGGATAGTTTTTCCATCCAACATATCTGCCTTTGACCATAATCCAATTCGATGTGTGTCATTACCAGATGGTATTACCCATGCAAAAAACCCTGGTGCAATTTCAGAACCACTGTACATCTCAAGCCAGCGGTTTTTACCTTCATATCCTACAACTTCTGTTTGGAAGCCAACCATCATCTCTTTTGGATGCCCCATTTTGAATTTCCGCCGTACCCATGAGTGGGCACCATCGCATCCAATGAAGAGTTTACAGGAAACCTTCCTTTCTAGGTTTGTACGTTGATTCTTAATTGTCACAAGGACTCCATCAGGATGAATCACTGCATCTGTTGGCTGTGATTCGAGAATGATATCTGCGCCAGCTTTCAAACCCTGTTGGACAACTTCTTGATCGAATCTTTTCCTACAAACAACATATGTTCGCAAATCTCCATCTTTGCCGACAGGAACAAGCGTACCTGATGGACCATGGATTAATGCACCATCAACATCTTGGACAACGGTTCCGTATGCTTCTACTGCATGCATTGCGCTTGGAGTTACAAGACCTGCGCATTGGAATGGACGTCCAATTTCAGTATGTTCCTCAATCATCAATACTGATAATCCTCTCTCACAAAGAAGTCGCGATGCATAGCCTCCAACGGGTCCAGCACCGACAATGACGACATCGTAGTCGTAGTCCATGGTTGGTTTGATGGGGCTGACTTCATGAAGTTTCTTCCGAATTCAGCGTTTAGCGAACCGATAACCAATTCTTTGATTCTTTTTCAGATAAAGAATTGCAGTATATGGATTCCCTGTTTTCTTTGCAATTAGATCATCAAATGGTCCAACTTCGCCTTTTTCGATTAATGTTTTGGCTTCCTCGCGGGTTAGTTCTCTCTTACCAATTTCACGAGGAATGTCGATTTTACATCCCGATGCACTTGTTTTAGGTCGATAATGTGTTTCAGTCTCAAAGATTTCAGTCTTAAATTTAGGACATATTGCAACAACACCAGGCTGAACTTCAAATTTACGGGCGTCTGCTGCAGGTTCTCTAGGTGGGAATTCGAAACCAACTTTATTTCCGTCGAGTATCAGGAATGCCGGGAATGGACGACCTTTTCGGGAAATGAAATTCTCGATAAGAGGTGATTTACCTTCAACTAATATGGCTTTGGCTTCTTCATGAGAAATCTCTCTCTTGCAAATTTCTTTCCCAACACCTCTGAATTTACAGTTATCGTTATCGCATGCATAATGAGTATCTGTTTCACGGATTGTACCCTCGTCACACTTAGGGCAAGGGCAAACCGCTTCATCCGTATTCTTTGCACGAGTGCCAGAGGACACCGCAGAGGTAACTTTCCCAGAGTCGTCGATGGTAATCGTCGTGTTGTAAGATTCTCCGTTCCGATTAAAGAAACCATGCAGATCCTCAATTTTCTTGTCTTGCAAGAGCCTTGATGCTGTCGTTCTATCGAACCATCTGCCGCTTGTATCTTTCCAGAACACAAATGTACATCCTTTGTCCTTTCCTTCGTTCTTCTCACAAGTGTATGAAAGTGCAGTTTCCGTAATTGTACTTTCACATAATGGGCATTGCCCAATCGAATTATCATTTATGAAAAGATTGCTTCGCTCATGGTCACGAATTCTTGAGACAAGGTCATTTGTTTGGTCGATGATGCGTTGCATATATTCACTTGCAGCAAGTTTACCTTGTTGTACAGAGGTGAGCGCAGCTTCCATTTCTCCAGTCAATTCTGCGGAAGTAATCCATTCCACTGGAATCCTTCTTAGAATCTCTATGATTCTAATTCCGTGAGGTGCAGCATTGATGGATCCAGATTGCTGTCGAGAGATATATCCCCTAGAAAGTAGTTTTTCGATTGTGTCTGCTCTTGTTGCAGGTGTACCGAGTCCTTTGTCTGACATCGCTTCAGCTAATTCTTCATCTTCGATTTCCTTTCCAGCGCGTTCCATTAAGGTTAGTAAACGGGCTTCCTTTAGACGTGAGGGTGGTTTAGATTTGTCTTCCTTCCACGTATGTTCTTCAATCTTTGAGGTAGTTGGATTTTGTTCAAGTATACCCCATCCGTCTGGGAAACTCAAATTCTTTGGAACCACTTCTCTCCATCCCAATGTTTGGTATTGCTGTGCTTCTTTTGTGAAGACTTCCCCACCTAAGTTCGCCGTTCTCCTTTGCTTCTCGATAGTCGATTGCGGGTACCATGAAGCTAAGAAATTTCGAACGATGAGGTCATATAGCCTCTTTTCATCATTTGATAGTGAACCTGAAGGTTTCTTCCCAGTAGGAATAATTGCAAAGTGATCACTCACCTTGGCATCATTGAAATTTCTCTTAACATTTTCCAATCCATTCTTCTTTAGATGTTCTGAATACCCAGAAAAATCGGATTGTGTTCCTATATTTGCTATTGTTTCATCAATCGCATCTGTCATGTCGGAAGGAAGATATCTGGAATCAGTTCTTGGATATGTCGTCAATTTGTGTCGTTCATAGAGTGCTTGAGCAACATTAAGAGTTCTCTTTGCAGGCCAGGAAAACATCGAGTTCGCTTGTCTTTGAAGGGAGGTTAAGTCGTAATTCAGCGGTGGACGTTCTTTTCCTAGAGACAGCTTTTCTGAAACTTCGGCGTCTTTTCCATCATCGATTAACACTTGAATACGATCTTTATCTGCCTGAGTAAGGACCCAATGAGCCTTCACATCTTCATTGGACTCTCCACCTTCCCATCGTCCAGTCCAAGAACTGGTCTTGTTGGTAAAGGTAGCATTGAGTTCCCAGTAAGGTGTAGATATGTGCTTCAGAACTTCGAGTTCATGATCCACAATTATTCCAAGTGTAGCAGTCTGAACACGACCAATTGAGATGGCTTGTTTCTCACTTCGTTTCTTAGGTAAAAAGATTTCAGCAACACGGGAACCATTCATTCCTATAAGCCAGTCAGCTTGTGTTCTGCTGTAGGCTGCATCTGACAATGGTATGAATTCCTCTGATGATTTCCTTTCATCCCAAGCCTTCTGAATTGCTGAAGTCGTCATTGATTGCAACCACATGCGACTTACACCGGTCTTAACTTTAGCGTGACGATAAATGGTCTGGAAAATAAGTTCACCTTCTCTTGCAGCGTCGCAAGCATTGACAATTTCAGAAACAGATTTATCCTTCATCAATTTCTTAATAGCAGTGAGTTGCTTTTTTGTGGATCCTGACTTGGGCTTGAATTCGAATTCCTTTGGTATGTATGGAAGTCTGTCAGCAGTCTTTCTCCAGTTCTTGAAGTCTGGGTCATAATCATCCATGTATTTCAGTTCAAGCATATGTCCAACTGCCCATGTTACGACAATACCATCACCTTGCCAATGTGTTGCTTCTTTCTTAGAGATTCCAAGCACTTTGGCAATATCCTCTGCAACACTAGGCTTCTCGGCGAGGACAACGATGCTCATGTTTTCTCCGGTTTGTCGACAATACTTGAAGGCTCGCCAAACTTCATTTTGAACAGATACCTTACGGTATCTATGGAATTACTCCAAGAATTCGTCGAGATTTTTTCTGCTCGTTTCTTCATCCCATTCATCTTCATTTTCTCTATAACCGCATCCTTCACATCCAGGATATCCCGCAAGAAGTAATTCCGAACACATTTGCTCAAGTGCAGGTAATACGATTTCCGTTCGTAATGGCAACCACAGTGTTTCGAATGTCGAGGGTGAACCCTGATTCGTTAGTATCGTTCGACCTTCGGTATCTCTTACAGTGAGGTGTTCGTCTGTTACAATTGAAGGGAATGTGACCCGTTGTGGTAAAGCATCACTCATATTGAGGATAAGTCGATGCCATCTCTCATGATTTTCGATTGGAATTCCTATTGAAATTTCACCGAGGGAGAGGACTCTCCGCCCTGCCTCTCGCAGTGCCAACCATAGTGGTGAATTCTCCTCCATGACGCTGCGAAGCATCGCAAGGCTTGAAGGATATCGGTTCAAGGAGACTCCATGGGGAGAGTCTTTCGATTCATTTCTAGGCCGCTACTTGCGGTTCAAGATTCTGAAAAGGCTCATGGGAGATCTTTAATGATGCTCAGAGTACTTGCATCTAATCCATTTACACGCTTCATGCTCCAAGCTTTGTACAAACCAAGACATAATCTCCCGATTCATCGATTTGGAATCGATTTCAAACACCCATTTGGGATTGCAGCCGGTATGGATAAACGTGCAGAGGCACTCAGGGGTTGGGAATCTATAGGACTTGGATTTTCTGAAATTGGTGGCATCACGATGCTCGAACAAGAAGGAAACCCGAAACCAAGAATGTTTCGTCATGGTGGAGACAAAGCTCTCGTCAACCGAATGGGATTTAATAATCCTGGAAGCGAAAAGGTCGCTCACCGTCTCAAGAAATCAAGAAAGTATACCCGGAAAATTCCAGTTTGGGCTAATCTTGGCAAGTCTAAACTTACTCCATTATCCGAGGCGAAGGAGGATTATGCTACGACCCTGAGGAGATTATGGTGTGACATAGATCTTTTTGTCATCAATGTCTCATCACCCAATACGCCCGGATTACGAGACTTACAGCATGGGGATCACCTAAGCAGTATCATCCAGGAATGTATGTCAGAAAATCAAAAATCTGCAGATATGTATGGCGGAGCATTGAAACCGATTTTAATTAAAATCGCTCCCGATTTGTCTATCTCGGAACTTGAACAGATTCTCGATGTGGCGGTAACAGAAAACATCGATGGAATTGTAGCAACGAACACTACATTGAAGCGACCTAATGATGACGATAAAGCGTACAGAGAAATTGGTGGGTGCTCTGGTAAGCCCCTTGTGAATCGCAGTACTGAACTTATTCATCATATATTCAAATATTCAAATGGAAAACTTCCGATTGTAGGTGTTGGGGGAATTATGTCTTCAGAGGATGCTTGGGAAAAAATCATCAATGGAGCATCACTTCTTCAAGCATATGCTGGCTTCGTTTTTGAAGGTCCAGGATTGACGAAAGAAATTGTAAATGGAGTAAGAAGGAGACTGAAAGATTCCCAGTTTTCCTCACTTGAGGATGCAATCGGTTCATCTGTGAAACGTTCTTGAAAGGCAGATATTGAAATAGGTACGGATTGAGGGGAGATTGAAAACCATGTTGTCCTATCGAGTACGGCTTATGCTGATCGGCGGCGTGATTACAATCGCCGTCCTTGGAACAATCTTCCTTCAGGCGCCCGAACCGACTCTCACAGTTGATGAATTACTTGAAAATACTTCGGATCACATTGGAGATGAAGTCGCTGTCCGTGGAGAGATTATGGATGGTTCAATAGATGAAATGAACATGACATTTATTCTCGAGGGTTCCGAAGGAACTATTCTAGTTGACTACTCCAATGCAGGTTCGATATCCAACGGTTTAGGTGATAATCGAACTGTATATGCAGAAGGTACATTCAAAGAAATCAATGGGAAATATGTTGTTGAAGCCGATATCATCAAGACTTCATGTCCCTCAAAATACGAAGAAGAAGCATAGATTGTTTCATCGTTTGATTGAAATAGACCTTCTCGCAGGGTATCATGGGATAGGTGGGGAGCTAGGCGTACCCTGTACCACAAATCGTCTTTATGGTGGGCTGAATGCCTCAGGGCGGCGAAAGCGGCTTTTGGGTTCCTGTATGCGGACGTAGATGTCTCGCCCCTACATGATCCGGGTGTTGAGAACCGTTTCCGGAAGGAAACGGGGACCAAATAACCGGGGGAACAGGTCAGGCCGGGAACGGAGCATCCCTACCTGGGGCCATGGATGCTGTAGGGATTCGGGACGGAGGAAGTGTGCAGATTTGGCTCAAAAGTACGAGCGTCCACCTGAGGATTCCCACTTAATTTAGATATCAAACACAACATCACAAAACCAACCAGGACCTTCAAATGAAGGAACCTCTGGCCACCGGGATGGTACTTCTTGGTATTCTTTCACTTCCATTACCAAAAGATCTTGCCGTGTTACTGCCTTGATTTCAACTTCCTTTTCTACCGATTCGGAAGAGACCCACAATACATGAGCTTGTAGATGAATCGAAGATTCGTCTTTTTGGATACGGACAGTACTTTCAACCATCCACTTTCTCTCAACTTCATCTTGATACAATACTTCTTCTAACCATTTGACAAGAAGGATACTGTTCATTTCCTCATGAAGTGGTACCGATACATTCCAAACAGAAGAATGATGAACAAGAGAACCAATTTCTCTATCTGATTCTGAATTGATGAGATAATTCTGCATGCCGTAAGAGGTTTCCTCAAACAAGCGTTCGAAGGATGCGGCAAAAGACCGTAGACCGATATCTGCGGTCGTAGGTCTCAACCATGAACTCATATGTTCGCCTCAGCGCTTAGATACTTGGAGGCTCCAAGCAATTTCACCGATACGGTCAATCATATCGTCTAATCTTAACACAAATCGATCCGTTCTATCAGCAGTTAGAATACACTCGCTTGCTGCATTGGCTAATTGAGCGGTTTCATCAACGGTCAATCCCAACGAAATGGCTGTAGCAACTGCAACAGCAGCTGCATCAATTAATCCAATCATTTGACGAATGTCTTCAAGCATACAAGGAACGTGAACAGTATCTGCTCCCTTGGAATGGATTGTCACGCCATCTTGGCCTTCAAGGATTACAAGATGCTTCCAGTCATTCGTCTCGAGTAATTTTATTGCGGCATCAGTTCCAGTAGGTGAACCTAATCTTCTTCTCATAAGTTCGAGACCTTTGGATTGAAACATAACCCAATCTACACCTTTTGTGCGATGTAGCCCCGTCAATTTAGGATCCGCAATGATTGGGACGTTGTGTTCTTTTGCTGCAGAGATCAGTCGTGCAGCTCCTTCATCATTTAGTACTCCCAATCCATAATCTGATAGAATCAAACAAGAAGAACCAGGCAGAGCATTGATTGTCTGATCGATTAGATTTTCTGATGCATGTTCTGGTATTGGATTTTCATCTTCAATATCCCAGCGTAAGAGCAACTGTTCTCCGCGAACGAGTCCTTCTCGTGCACCTAATAGTCGTGTCTTAAC
>CAXAHE010000004.1:0-39510 GCA_963968475.1 uncultured Candidatus Poseidoniales archaeon
TGCTTATTGTTGATCTGAGATTTGTAGAGAAGGATTCCTAATGTCCCACAAACCATTGGTGCAAAGAGCAACGGCATGAGTGCCGTTAACTGTGTTACTGCAATGATTGTGAGGCCCAAGAAGCCTAGAATGCAACCAGCTGTGCTAGCGGTTGAAAACTCTCTTTTTATGTCTGATAGTGTTCTGTCCATGCCCTATACATCACACAAGCGAGTATATGACCGTATGTTTCAGAGGGTACTAAAAGTGTTTTTTTTTGAAAAGAAATAGTATCAGTATCGAACCTTCTTTCGAGTAATTGTTCTCCAAATTCGCTGCAATGGATCATAATATCGATCGACAACTCGTTCTTTGAGTTGAATAATTGCATCATCTGTGATTTGAATTCCAGCAGGACAAACCTCTGTGCAACATTTTGTGATGTTACAGTATTCGATTCCAAATTCTTTCTTGATTTCCGGAATACGGTCTTCTGTATCGAGTGGGTGCATCTCATACTGTGCAAGTCGAACGAGGTTTCTTGGTCCAGCAAAGTCATCAAACATTTCGTGATCTCTCAGCACGTGACATGTGTTGACACAAAGGAAACATTCGATGCATTCACGGAAGTGTTGTACTCTGTCCGCTTCCATTTGGTTGAATTTCCAATTCATTTCTTCAGGACCATTAATTGGTGCAATTTTCTGAGCAATATCGTAGTTCCATTGAACATCTGTAACAAGATCTTTGATGTGTGGGAATGCCTTCATTGGACGAATTTCAATAGGTTGCCCTTCAGGTGTTTCTGCCACGACATCACTCATGCGAGTCATACACATCAAACGTGGACGTCCATTAATTTCAGCGGAACATGAACCACACTTTCCTGCTTTACAGTTCCAGCGAACAGCCATATCAGGTTCCTTTTCGTGTTGAATACGATGTATACAATCGAGAACAACCATTCCCTCATCAAGGGTGATTTCGTAATCTTCCAACGTTGTTTCTCCATCTTCGCCACGAGCGACTTTGAATGCCTGCTTTTTTCCTTTCAATGACATCACTTGCCACCTCCTGCTTGTTCTTCAGCCCGTTCAGCAATCATGTCTTTCACTTCCTTGATTGCGTCCTTGAGATCATCTCTCATCTCTTCTACGGGCTCTTGTCGAATCTTTACTTCTCCTTCTTCCATCCAGATGATGTTCAGAGTCTTACCCCAGTATTCATCTTCAGGTGTTGGCATGTCATCGCGAGTATGGCCACCTCTGCTTTCCTCACGAGTGAGTGCAGCAAGAGCACATGCAATAGAAACGTCAGCCATGTTGATTAAGTCGAGGGCTTGATGCCATCCAGAGTTGTAGCGTCGAGATGTTCCTGGGAAGGAAGCAAGAGCTCGTTCTTTGAACGCCTTGAGTTCGTCGAGAGCTTCTTCAAGTTCTTTCTTGGTGCGAATGATTCCAACCTTGTTTTGCATCAATTCTCTCATTTCATCATAAATGACTCCAGGGTTTTCTCCGCCTTCCTTGTTAAGAGGTTGAATCATTTCTTCAATCGCTTCTTTGACTTGAGCATCATCGATGGAGGGCTGAGCCAAATCCTTAGAACGCTTCGAAGCGAACTCACCAGCACGCTTTCCGAATGTGATTAGATCAGATAATGAGTTTCCACCCAGACGGTTAGCGCCGTGTAGTCCACTTGCTGCTTCTCCACAAGCATACAAGCCCGGAACAGTTGATTCTTGAGTTTCAGCATTGACAAGGATTCCTCCCATGACGTAGTGAGCGGTTGGGCCAACTTCCATCTTGTCTTTGGTAATGTCAACGCCAGCCAGTTCCATGAATTGATGATACATGGAAGGCAGTTTCTTCTTGATGGCTTCTGGGCCACGGTGTGAAATGTCGAGATATGCTCCACCGTGTTCAGATCCTCTTCCTGCACCGACTTCAGCCTTGATTGCCTTAGCAACAACGTCTCGAGTCAAGAGTTCAGGAGGTCGACGAACGGTTGCTAGTTTTCCACTAACAACTTCTTCAACCCATTTATCAGATTCTTCGATGGTTTCTGCGTGATCGCCTTTGAACATATCAGGAACATAATCGAACATGAAACGCTCTCCTTCGCTGTTGGTAAGACGCCCACCTTCACCACGAACACCTTCAGTAACGAGGATTCCTCGTACAGATGGAGGCCAAACCATTCCAGTAGGATGGAATTGAATAAATTCCATATCACGGAGTTCAGCACCAGCCCACATTGCTAGAGCATGACCGTCTCCGGTGTATTCCCAGGAACCAGAGCATACGCTCCAGCATCGAGTGATACCACCAGTGGCGAGAATGACCGACTTTGCCGAGAAGGCATGGAATTCGCCATCTACACGAGTGTATGCGACGCATCCAGTAACACGGTTTCCTTCCTTGAGGAGATGGCGAACGGTGTATTCCATGAAGATGTCAATACCTTCGTGAATTCCACGTTCTTGCAGTGTACGAATGATTTCGAGTCCAGTTGAATCTCCGACGTGAGCGAGTCGAGGGAATGTGTGCCCACCAAAGTTTCGTTGATTGATGAGTTGCTTTGGTGTACGGTCAAAGACTGCACCCCACTGTTCGAGTTCACGTACTCTATCTGGAGCTTCCTTTGCGTGGTATTCAGCCATACGCCAGTCAGCAAGCCACTTGCTGCCTTTCATCGTATCGTGGAAGTGAACCTTCCACCCATCACGAGGGTCAGCGTTTTGCAAAGCAGCAGCACAGCCACCTTCGGCCATGACAGTGTGGGCTTTTCCAAGAAGAGATTTTGTGATAATTGCGGTCTTAGCACCACTTCGTGCTGCTTCAATTGCAGCACGTAGACCTGCGCCTCCGGCACCGATAACAACAACGTCATATTCGTGTTTCAAGTATTCTTCAGTCATTTAATCACCCCAATATTACGAAGGCCATGTCATTAATGTGCCCTTCAGCAACCGCAAGCGTCCACAAGTCGCCCAAGAATACGAATCCAAGACTGGTCCAGAACCAGAAGCCGTGAGATCTGTTGAATACGCTAATTCGTTTGAAGAGTTTGCCACGAAGTGCAGAGATTCCACTGACCCAGCGGTCAAGGCTACCACCTGCAAGATGGCGAAGTGCGTGACAGGATGTGACATACATTGTCAACAAGAATGCCTCAGTACCCATGATGAATGTCCCAAAGGAGAATCCCCACCCTTCATCGAAATGTAGGGTATGCGTTACATCCCACCACTTGATGGCAATGATGATAATCGCAGCATAGAGAAAATATCTGTGGAGATTGTTAAAGATGAACAAACGCTTTTCTCCACCGTATCCAATTTTCTTGTTAATGTCAGGTTCGTCAACCCAGCAAGCAGTTGGGCTTTGGAAGAACGTCCTGTAGTAGACACGACGCATGTAATAACAAGTTCCTCGAAAACCGAACGGAATCCAAAGGACAAGAATTGCCGCATTGACCCATCCGGGATGATCCCATTCATTGAGACCAAAAAGTTCCCATTCCAGAATATTTGGAGAGAAGATTGGCGACATGACCTTGGAACCTTCAAGTTCGTAGGAAATACTGTCAGGGAAGATGATGAGTCGCCACGCAGTGTAGATGAGTGCTGCAGTTAATGCGATACCCATTGCAAGTGGTTGTCTCCACCATTTGTCTATCCTATCTGTTCGTCCCAAGCCGTTGATAACGGGAAGTTTGATGCCTTCGCCCATGAAGTTCACGTCCTCCCAGATTCTGGGAATGATTCACCCAAGGACTCGGAGTCTTTGAGGTTGGCCCTTTAGCCTCGCGTTATTTCTGCAACAAAATGAGGGCATAATCTAACGATTAGACCAATTCTGTCCAGTTGACTTGTGCTTCAACCATTTCGACTTCTTCAACATCCATTTGGGCGAGTTGAAGCTTTCCAGAGAGTTCGTCGTTGACAGCATGCCAGTATGAATACGCTTCAATAACCCAAATACCGGATTCACGTGTGCCGTTTCCGGAGCCCTTTACTCCACCAAACGGAAGGTGAGCTTCAGCGCCAGTTGTTGAGTTGTTGATGCCTGTCATACCTGCCTTGATACCTGTCTTGAATCGATATGCTTCCAATCGATCGTTTGTGTAAATTGCAGAGGAAAGCCCGTATGGGCTAGCGTTGGCAAGATGTAGGGCATGATCGAAATCGTCTGCCTTACAAATAGTGACTGCTGGGCCAAAGACCTCTTCGTGGAAACACTTCATGTCTTCAGTAACTTCTGTAAAGACGTGAGGCCACATGAACACACCATCTTCTGCAGTTCCCAGGAAGTTTGTAGGCTTGTTGTCACTTGTAATTCGGCCTTTACCGAAGATTTGCTTTGCACCAGATTCGAGGCACATATCTACGCCAATGAGGAAATCCTTAGCGTACTTTTCAGAAAGCATTGGACCGTAAAGAACACCGTCATGAGCAAGAGAATCCCCAATCTTTGTTGCTTCAACCTTGGCCATGAACTTGGTCATGAATTCATCATAGACATCTTTGTGAACAATGAGGTTTCCAAGAGATGTGCAACGTTGTCCTGCAGTTCCAAATGCTCCCCAGTAGGCGCCTTCTACAGCGTTGTCAAGGTTTGAACTCGGCATAACGACAAGAGGGTTCTTTCCTCCAAGTTCAAGAGAACATGAAACGAGGTTCCGTCCACAAACTTCACCGATCATCTTACCGACTTCTGTTGAGCCAGTAAAGGAAATCTTGTTGACACGACCTTCGTCAACAGCATCTACGAGGTATTGTCCTGCCCCGCTTCCCTTTCCATGAACCAGATTGATGACTCCATCTGGGAGTCCAGATTCGTGCATAATTCGAGCAAGAGCAAAGGAGAGCAAAGGGGCATCTTGTGGACTCTTCCAAACGCAGGTATTTCCACACATGATGGCTGGAATCATCTTCCAGAATGGAACTGCTGCTGGGAAGTTGCAAGCGTTAATGATTCCACAGACGCCAAGCGGTCTTCGGTACGTGAACAGTTCCTTGTCAGGTAGTTCGGAGTTAACCGTTTGACCATAGAGTCTTCTTCCTTCAGATTGGAAGAAGAGGCACGTGTCAATTGCTTCCTGGACAGATCCTGCAGATTCTTTTAGGGTCTTTCCAATCTCTCTAGTTTCCAATGCAACAATTGCATCTTTGTGTTCCATGAGGAGTCTCCCCATGTTCCCGATGATTTGACCGCGAGTAGGGGCTGGAGTTGCAGCCCATGATGGGAAGGCAGCGTGAGCAGCATCCAAGGCAGCATGGACGTCGTCTTTTGTAGATAGAGGGAATGTTCCGAGCATGTCGTCAAGGATTGCTGGATTGCGTGATTCAAAGGTTGAACCGTCGCTTGCTTCAGTTAACTGACCGTTGATGATATTGAACCCTTTAACAGCGGGACGGTTGTTTGGATTGTTTGCTTCAAGGTAGGTAAGACCTGCTTCGAGTACGTGGACCATGACCGTCCGAGTTCTACTCCCTCCATGAAGTCTACGATTGATTTTCATGCACATAAAAAGCGGATTTCTTCATCTAACTGTTTTAGTACCCTGAGGATTTAGACTACCCATGAGCGGCGAGGATGACGGAGTTTCGTTAAGGGTAGCAAAGGCAATTCCATCCGATGTAGGGCACGGAAGAGCACGAATTTCGGGAGACCATGGTCTCGACCTCAAACCCGGCGACATCGTAGAGATTCGTGGGGAAAAGCGTTCGACAGCTGCAATATACTGGCGAAGCCGCCCTGAGGATGCCAAGATGGACATTGTTCGGATTGACGGAATTATCAGAAAGAACGCAGGGGTAAGTCTCGGCGATCGAGTCGATGTCATCAAAGCAGAAGCGAAGGAGTGCACGAAGCTCACACTTTCGCCCGTCATGGCGAACAAGCAGAAGGTAAAATTCGGACCCGGAATAGAAGGGTTCGCTCGAAGAGGCCTCTCAAAGCGCCCAGTAATGGCAGGGGACAGAATCTTTATTCCTGGCATGACCCTATTCGCAGAAGCATTGCCTTTCGCTGTTGTTCAGACCACTCCTAAAGGAATTGTCAAAGTAACCAGTGATACCGACATTATCATCAAAGACGAAGCCATCGACGACGAAGACGTCGGACAATCGGAGGGTATCACCTACGAGGATGTTGGTGGGATTGGACAACAATTGCAAAAGGTTCGTGAAATGATTGAACTCCCATTAAAGCACCCTGAGTTGTTCCGAAGACTCGGAATTGACCCTCCAAAAGGAGTTCTACTCCATGGTCCTCCTGGGACTGGAAAAACGATGATAGCAAAGGCGGTTGCTACCGAAGTAAACGCTCACTTCAAATCCATCAACGGACCAGAAATCATCTCCAAGTATTACGGGGAGTCAGAGAAACAACTCAGAGAAATATTTGATGAAGCAAGTGAAAACTCGCCAGCAATCATCTTCATTGATGAAATCGATTCGATTTGCCCTAAGCGTGAAGATGTCAGCGGTGAAGTTGAACGCCGTGTTGTCGCTCAAATGCTCACATTGATGGACGGAATGCAAGGCCGAGACAACGTTGTTGTCATTGGAGCAACCAACCGCAGAGACGCGCTCGACCCCGCACTTCGCCGACCTGGTCGATTTGACCGGGAAATCGAAATTGGTGTTCCTGACCGTGACGGACGACAAGAAATCATGGACGTGCACACACGTCAAATGCCGATAGCAGATGATTTTGAAATCAATTGGGTTCTCGATAACACCTATGGTTTCGTCGGTGCAGATCTTGCAGCACTCGTTCGAGAGGCGGCAATGAAGGCGCTCCGACGTTACCTTCCTGAAATTGACTTGGAAGAAGAAACAATACCTCCAGAAGTTCTCGAAAAGATGGAAGTGCGAATGGACGACTTCAGATATGCAATCAAGGAGGTTGAACCGTCTGCTCTTCGTGAGATTTACGTCGAAATTCCAGCAATTGAATGGGATGAAGTAGGCGGCCTTGAAGAAGTCAAAGACCGACTAAAGGAATCTGTTGAATGGCCACTAACGAAGCCCGAAATTTTTGAACATTTCAACATCAAGCCACCTCGAGGGATTGTTTTGTTCGGTGCTCCAGGTACTGGAAAAACGCTCCTCGCCAAGGCAATCGCTAACGAAGCGCAAGCGAATTTCATTTCGATCAAAGGCCCAGAGATGATTTCGAAGTGGGTTGGTGAATCGGAACGAGGAATCCGTGAAATTTTCAAGAAGGCAAAGCAATCATCTCCTTCGATCATCTTCCTCGATGAATTTGAATCGATTGCGAGCATGAGAAGTTCATCAAATGGTGAAGGCAGTGATGTTGGAAACAGAGTTGTCAATCAATTGCTTGCCAGCATGGATGGTGTCGAATCACTTGACGGCGTTATCGTCGTAGCTGCAACAAACAGACCTGAGATGATTGATCCAGCACTCCTCAGAAGCGGACGATTTGAGCGTGTGCTTCACGTCCCTCCTCCAGATGCACAAGCCCGTGAAGCAATCTTCGAGATTCACTCGGAAGGAATGCCATTATCCAAATTCTCTTTCAAGGATATTCTCTCAAACATGGAAGGATTCACTGGGGCAGACATTGAAGCAGTGTGCCGTGAAGCAGCCCTAATTGCAATGCGTGCTGGAAAGAAGAAAGTCTCCAAGAAGCATTTCGACGATGCAGTTACACGTGTCCGTCCTACGGTCACTCCAGAGATGCTTGAGTACTACCAAAAGATGGAAACTCGGTTGACATCAGGACTTTCCAACATCAAGCGAACCCGTGATTACGGCTTCGGTATGGAAACAATGTGAGCAAGGAAACGGTCAAGTCCTTCCTACTCTGTCGGTAATACAAGGCGAAGCATATGGAATCCAGTTTCGGTAAGGAAATGCTTGGACGTATCGTCCAGGATCGAAAAGGCAAGGAAGTTGGAACTCTTGTTGATTTTGTCATCGACATATCCAATGGAGAGATCTCTGACCTTGTCATAGCCTTCGGAAATAACCTCGATGTGAGCCGTGTTTCTTATCCTTCTAAGGATGGAAATGTGTTCATTCCCTCAACGGATGTATCCTCTTTTGGGCAGGTCATTTTACTGAAAATTTGATGATGCGGGGATGAGCATTTTACCAACACGATTGGACAACCTTCTAAACCGATGCGAGCCCGTCTTTGTCTGAACGGTGTTCTAGCAGGTGAGTAAAATGGCGGCGGAACGAACAAAGAATCTGAAGCGTATTGGTCTTCAGGTTGCCTTTTGGGCGGTTCTCGGCATTCTTTTGCTGACAATTCTTCAGAATTTCATTAACATAAGTCAGTCAGAACAACTATCTGCATACGATGATGACTGGAATGACATGTCTGCTTTCCGTGAAGACATCAATGATATGGGCATCGAAACACGATCGCTGGTAAGCAGTCCACTGTTACTAGCAGACCTTGAAGATCCTCGAAACACAACGTTTGTTGTTGCTGGAGTGGAAAGGGATACGCTCTCTTTCCCTCAATTTGATGAGGATGGTTTCATTACCATTGCTACAGAAGATGGTTATTCCCCTTCAGAAGTTGATGCAATAGTAGAATTTGTCGATAATGGTGGGACTGTTATTGTCTTGGAAGACTTTGGATATGCTGGAAGCATTGGCGAGGCATACGGTGTGCGATACACTGGATACCAACTCTATGACACAAATTTTGTTGCAGAACTGGATTACAATTACATCTGGATGTGTATGCAAGTAAGTCCTTGTGGGATGAACGGAACTACACTCGATCCAACAACAATCGATCAACACGAACGTTGGTCTGATGTTACTGGGCCACATCCATGCAGTGAACTTGATGGCCAATCGATGACTCTCAAAGATGCAGGGCTCTGTTCCCACCACTGGGTTAAGAGTTCAGGAGAACTTGGCCGAATCGAATACAATGCAACCTACACAATGCTTCTCAACAACGTGACTGGACTTGAAATTGTACCTGGAGTAAAAGGTGCTCTCAATGATGTAAACGTTCGAGCAGTTACCAGTAACCAAGCTACTGTTGACGTCAATGGTGATGGGGAGCTGTTGATTGGCAACGAACAATCAAGCCGAACACCCGACCTGTCGGGCCAATTCAATCTTTCAATCGAAGCCTGTGCTTCATCGAGTTGCGATCCAGACGAAGGCGGAAGAGTGTTCTTCATTGCAGATGGTAGTTCGCTAATCAACGCTATTTACGACTATGAAGGATTCAACAACGGAGAATACGGTAAAAAACCAACTAAAACCATCCCTGCTAACGATAATCGAAAATGGGCACTTGATGTTGTTTCTGAATCGTTGATGAGTACAAAAGACGGAGAAACAGGACAACCTGCAGAGAATGCAATGGTTATCTTTGATGAAAGCCGTCATCCTCAGAATGCTCTCTTAGCGGATTCCTACAACACTGTCTACTTCCTTTTGGTCTATTTCACAGGGGAAGGGCTTGCAATGCTCGCTCTGTTTGTTGTTCTTTTCATTACCTTTGAAGGTGTACTTCTCAAGAAGCGAGACCCAGAACCATGGCGCCATATTTTCAGTATCATATACTACGGATTTGGAGATGCAAACCGATACACCTATTATGCGAAAACTGAGAAAATACGGCAGGTATTCCTCTCTAAGGTTCGTAATCAAAATGGGCTTACGAGAGACGAATTCCATGCTATGTCTGCTAAGGAATTGCTGGGTTTAATCGAAGATCCGGTTCTCGCTAAATTTGCGATAGAGCCAGGAAAATACTCTCTTGAACAATCCGTTGCACTTGTGAAGCGAATCAAAGCTTGGGGGCGGAGGTGAGCATCATGTGGACACGTAAGGCAGCATTTACCTTCACAGGTGGTATCGCACTCATCCTCATTGGGATGATGATCACGAATAATCAAATGATGATTCTTGGTCTTGCTCTCATCACGTTTATCGTTGTGAATTCATGGGTTTCCGGCCACGGTGACATCGAAGTGCAACGCACGCTTTCAGCAGATAACTTGTACAAAGGCGATGACCTGTACGTAGAACTACTCGTTACGAATCGCAGCAACCGACGTACTCAACTTCTTGATGTCTATGATAACATTCCTCACGAAATGAAACTTCGAAGCGGACTAAACCAGATGCGCCTTAACCTCAAACCCGGTGAAAGTGCCCGAATCCGTTACGTGCTGCGATGCCCACTTCGTGGACACTATTCGATTGGTCCAGTTTCGCTACGTGTTCGAAATACCTTCAATTTGGGCGTGGAAGACATGTATGTCGACCACCATTCAGACCTTGTTATCTTCCCTCAGATCAAGGAAGTAGAGGAAGCATTCCTCCGTTCACGTACTCCAAAGATGTACACTGGTGCAACAACTCTGAGAACGCCTGGGCAAGGTTCTGAATTCTATTCATTAAGAGAATACGTTCCCGGAGATCCATTCAAGAACATCAACTGGAAAGCATTCGCTCGAACAGGCGATTTAATGGTCAATGAAAAGTGTCGGGATGCAGTTACTGATCTCTACATTCTTCTCGACTCGAGAGATGTTTCACGAATTGGAACCGTCTTGAAAAATCCACTTGAAATGGGAACAGTAAGTGCAGCCAGTCTTGCAGCATTCTTCCTAAAGCGACGTGATAGCGTTGCCCTAAGCATCTATGGCGATGGTTTGTCCTATCTCCCCCCTGATACCGGAGATAAGCAGTATTTCAAAATCCTCAGTTCTCTTGCAGGAGTTAAACCGGAAGGAAGTATGCCTTTGCAAGCGGTCACCAATTCATTGAGCGGTAGATTCAGTCGAGGCAGCCCGGTCTTCATCATCTCATCATGCGAAGGTGACGGAACAGTCCCTGCTGCAGTTCGAGACCTTGTTGGACGAGGTCACGAAGTCACCGTATTATCGCCATCGAGCATCGATTTCGAGCGCCTTGTTTCTCGTATTCCTCGTATGTCCTACGAAGTTCTCAAACTAGAGCGTCAAAACCGTTTGACAACTCTTGCGGGTTCAGGTGCACAGGTCATTGACTGGATGCCAGACATGGATTTGTCACAAGCTATTATGCAAGTGAGGGGATTCTAGATGGCAGGTGAAGTTGATCCTCAGAGTGATGTCTCCCTTCTTGGCGGACGGCCACGTACCCTTCATCTGAAGATGCTGAGAAAGCAATGGCAAATTATCACGTTACAGGTTGTAGCAACAATTGCTCTTGTTTGGATGTATCTTGAGGTTGTTTCAACCTATGTCGTCAACAGTATTGACCATACAATGGTCTTTGAAACGCTAGAATCTCTTGTCGGTGAGGTTCCAATTGGAGACTGGATTACTGGAGAAGGAAGACAAGGGCTTGCTCGATTCTATGTTCCAATTATTCTGGGACTCCTTCTTGGTGGTTCAATGGCATTAATGGCCTTCCAATCGCCAAAGCTTCAACAAAGAATCAAACTTGGTTTCATCATTTTACTCATGGTATCTCTGGTCGGTCGTCTTCTCTTGACATGGGTTCCTTCGATGATTTTTTCTCTTGATTTCAGAGCTCCTTCGGAAGGTGAACTAAAGACACTTGAATGGCCTCTCTTGATGATTCTCTCTCTTGTCATTCTTTTTGTCTATCTCTTGCCAGTCATTATGGGCACACGTGGTATCTGGGGGCTATCAAGACGTTCAATTGGTTGGGCGATTGGATTTACACTCCTTTTCCTTGGTATTCATGCAATCCTTACTTTCCCACTCATCAAGAGTCAGTTAGGAGATTGGGGGGCGAATCTGAAAACACTTGAAACGCAAGTCAGTGATCCGAGTATAGGCATATTTGGATTTGATTTGGTAACGCCTGAACAACTCTCACTAATTCTCATCGCTGTGTTAATTATGGTGTTCCAAGAATCAGGCTTCGGCGTCATTCGTTATCTCGAATACGCTTACAGATTGCCTGAATCTTGCAAGAGAGATCCAGAATATGTCAAACAAATGGACAATGTTCTCAACGGCCACTTACGCCATACAGCAGGCTTCCTGACGGTTACTGGTCTAATGACGATGATCGCTCTAGGATTCCACAGCGTTCTTCTTGAGGTTGTGAGTTCATCTACCGGTAGCCAATGGGCTGCTCAAGTTTCAGAATCCATCGAACTGTCTCTAACCTATGGATTGGTCATATCTGCGCTTCTCTTCCTCAGTCTGATTGCAGTAATGCGCTTCTTCATCCCTTGGCAGAGAGTCTGGGGCTTGATTGAGTCTTTAGGAAATAAGACAGCAGATGTTGTCGAAGAAAAGAAATTTTAATCAAGCATTTGCTCGAAGCATCTGGATGACTCTTCCACTTACTTCAGTCATAATGAGCAAGAAAATCGCTAAACCAACTGATGCAACCCATTGGAGCCAGGTTGAACTGATGACTTCCCACATGTATTGGTTGAGGAAAACAAATCCTACGATTGCAAGAATGAATATGACTCGATCAAGCCACATTGGATATGTTGAACCTACTGTTTCGTTTCTACCAAGAAGAGTGTCAGTCATTTCATCACCTCAAAAATCCAATTCGGATAGTTGATTTTCGAGCGCAGCAAGGTGCGGGTCGACCTTTACCTCAGGCTTCTTCGCTCCACGGATGTTTCGCTCGGCATCAAGACGTGCTAATTCAGCTTCAAGGTCAACTCTGTCTTCTTCAATCGGACGTTGAACTTCAGTAGTCTGTTCTTCCTCTAGCACAGGCATTTCCTCATTAAGAGGAGCAGGCATCTCTTCCCATCCACCTTCGGTGACAATTTCCTGAGCAGGTTCACCATCAAGTGATACACTTTCGTCGAGGACTAGAGTAGGCTGAATATGTTGAATCATATCATCCATGACCGGTGTTCTTTGACCAACTGGTATTGAAGTTCTTTCAAACGGAAGGTATCCGTCTCGTTGGAAATCCCACATAGAACCTCTTGGAACACCCTTTGTCAATCCTGAAGCATCTATTTGCGTAAGAAGTTCTTCAAGGACTCCAGCAGTCTGTTCAAGAGCAATCGCTTCACCAGCATCTCTTTGATCAGCTTCAAGATAAATGTCATCGAGTGCGATACGAATCAATCGGCGTGTCTCTACAGCAACGCTTGGTAAGGCTTCAGGACGCATACAGTTCATTCGCAGGGCATCGATTTCTTCTGGAGGTGCTCCGAGTTGACCCAATTGGTCGAGCACGTTTCGCATACGTCTCAACATTGTAATTGAACGGTCATAATCTTCGAGAATCCCTTCCAGATCCAGGATGAGGTGGCCAACTGTTTCACCAAGTTGGTTTTCCAATCGTTGCTGAACGGACCATCGAGCAAGTCCACGTACAGCTCCTGCTGTTTGAGGAACTTGTCGCTCGAGGAGTGTCATTACTTCACTGCTCAGTAGATTTCGTGGAGTTGCAGCAATATGGTCGACTGTGGATTGAACGACTTGTAATGCGCGTTCTACTGCACGGTCCAGAAGAATCACTGAGTAGCCAAGAGTTCGTGCTTGTTCGAGTCGCTCAATGACTGGGCCCAATCCTCTGAAGGTTGAATCGTCATTAAGCAATGCTTGAGCGAGGGGTTCTTCTGAAAGACGTGCTCTCAATCGTTCTGCTTCAGCGATATCAGAAACAGCTTCTTCATGAGCGTCTGTAAGGGCCTCTGCCCGACTGATGAGTCCAGATAATTCGGTTTCTGCGTTTCCTCTGCGAGCACCTAGGTTACCTAATTCGGTCAAGATATCTCTTCGTTCGGTCATTAGTTCACGCATTTCAGAATGAAGTTGCATTCGGCGTGCTTCATCTTCTGCAAGCCGATGACGCTCTTCTTCTGCTCTTCGCCGACTAGCAATGGTTTCTGCATCAATCTGATCCAGTTTCGCTTCTGCTGCACGAACCTTCTCTTCGGAAACATTGGATTTGCTTTGCGTACTTGCTTGACGTTCTCGCATTGAAGAGATCTGTTCTTCAAGGGCACGGAGTCGTCGTTCCTCTGTATCGATTTGATCACGGACAGATGACAATTTCTGTGCATTGGATTCAAGTTCGGCTCGCGTATTAGCTTCATTCGAGGAGAGTTCTTCCAACTCATTTCGAAGTGCTTCACTGCTCGTTGCATTTCCAAGAGCCTTGGCGAGTTCACCAGCACGTTCGCTCAGTTGATGCTCAAGTTCGCTTACACGTCGCAACAATCGATCTGCTCGTTCTTCAGCTTGTTCCATCCGAGTTCTTGATTCTGAAACGGTCACTTGAACTCGATTGAGCTCATCGTTCTTTGATTGAATTGTTACTGATTGATCTCCCGAGGATTCCTTTATTTCATCAAGTCTAATAAGAGCCTCAGTTCTCTGTTTTTCTGAATCTTGGAGTTGAGTAGTCAAGCCAGCATTTGTTCGCATAAGTGAATCTGAGCGAAGTTCAGCCTCCTCTAGACGACGCCTCAATCCAGCATCGACACCTGCGACCGGTGAGGTAACTGGTAGACCTTTACTCGATTCAGCCCCATCGATGTGAATCGATACTTTACTTCGATGTTGACGAACTATGTCGAGTCCAATTTCAAACCCATACATGGTCATGAGTCGATGCATCATGGTTTCTTTTCTCTTTTCAGAACGAGTTCGCACTGAGGATAGTGCTTCAACAAACCCTTCCAGTGAAAAGGATTCAACATCACCTGTCGAGGAGGAAACAGTCGTTCCTGAGGCAAGACGGTGGAGTTTCAAAATACGCTTACTTTCTGTTAAACCCATCATAGCATCATCAAAGGATTGTCCATTTGCAGCCATTGCAACAGGGATTCCTTTTACGACTGCTAGTGATACAGCCTTATCGCTAGCACCTGCTTTGAGATGGCCTGTAACTTGTTCTTCAAGCGATGCGGCTAGCATTGACATTACTGCATCAGAACCGCCTTTTCCTTCTCTAAGAACGAATCCATCGGGAAGAGTAGCTGCTCCTTCAGCATAGGTGCCAATCTCACCATCGAGTTGAGCTGTTAAGTCTGTCAAAAGACGTGCATGATTTGTATCAAGTTCAGTCCATATTGCAATGACAATTGTACCGCTTGAAGCCAGCAATACTGATGCATCTCCCATCTTCAGAGTAGCATACCCTTGTTCAGTTCCACCCAACGTAGATTGATGTGATGTCATCGAATCAGAAAGAGATGAGATGCTTGAAGCAAGTTCTTCTGCCTTGCCTGGAAGATTACCTGCACTATCGATGAGAATCCCTTGATCTGCTGCAAGTGCTCCACGAACGTGGTCGTACCCTTCAAGTGTGGAGAGAACAGCAGAAATGTTCCGGGCAAAGAGCCGATCAGTTAATGACGAGCCCGACGAAAGACCTTGAACATCTGCTTGAAATTCAAAAGCCTCAGGAATCAGGGCTGCTAGTGAGCCAAGACCTCGAAGTGAACAAGCATAACCGACAAGTCTGTGCGCTCCTTCTTCTGCTGCTTCCAAGGCCTTTCTTGCATCGCTTCCTCCGAGGAGTTTTGTTGCACTATCTCCTTCGCACAACCATCCAATGATTCGTCCTGCTCGTACGAGTCGGTGGCCATAGGGCGTTTTCCTTCGACCGACCCAGGTGGTAATGTAACCGTTTTCAAACGGTTGAATCGCACCTGATGATACGTCGAATTCTTCATCTATCTGCTCGCTATGGGGTAAATCAAACATTAAATCACCTGTGTTTTTGTTGCGTTTATTCGCTGTCGTTGACGTGTAAGTTGGTAACGCCAGATACCCTTCTTACCGTTTTTGCCTGAGATGGCGGCAAATACGCCGGTATCAATCTGGTCAATGACGGTAAGACGTCTTGACTCGATCCATACTTCATGAAGTTCTTCAAGTCCTAAAGAGGTTGCAACTGAAGCACATTTAGCCCATTCAGCACGCTGTTCTTGAAGGGATTCTGGCCATCGCTTTGTCGTTGCATATTCATTCCCGAACTGGTCGAAAACCCGAACATGACGTGCATCTTTGATTTCACAAAGATCAGAAAAAACACTGTCCAGCATGGTTGCTCAAACCTCTTCACAACAGCGTACCATTCAAGAACTTTCCCGAAACTATTCCCCCGTAGGGGGATTTGTCGACCCGTTTGAAAATCCCAACTGCATTTTCAGATTTTGCCGAGCGCGGATAACTTCAACCCAATGTTTTACCGCGCTTTTGCAGTGATGATTTTTCTATTTATTTTGAAATAGTCCAATTGGGATTTAAAATATTCAATTGAGTTTTTGATTTGCGAACATGTCTCAATCGGAGGCGTTTAATGGTGGAATTGAGACGAATTGCCATGGCGGAACCAACGCAGGCACTTTTCCAGGCTCCTGTCTGTGATGTCTGCGGTAAGGATGCTGTCGTTGAGCAAGCCTACTCGGGACGAGTTCTATGTGGGACTCATCTTGAACAATCAATCCGTAAAAAGGTTGGAAGGGAACTGCGCAAGCAACTCGTTCTTGATAAATCAAAAGATACGACCATATTTGTGGCTATATCTGGAGGTAAAGACTCTGCAGTACTACTCACACTGATAGTTGATTTAGTCGGTAAGCGTCGAGATGTCAGAATTGTTGCGGGTTGTGTGGATGAAGGAATCGAAGGATATCGTCCTCCATCGATGCAATGTGCAATCGACCTTTGTGAAGATCTTGGCGTTGAATTCATCACTACATCATACGAATCTCTTGAATTCCATCAAATGGACGAAGTCGTTCGTCGATTGCCTATGGTTACTGAGAAAAGTGCAGGGGCTTCGACAATGCCGTGTTCATACTGCGGTGTGTTTCGGAGGCAAGGAATCAACGCACTTGCTGCACAAGTCAACGCAGATGTCATGGCTCTTGGGCATAATCTTGATGATATGGCTCAGACAGTTTTGATGAATATGGCGAACGGAGATATCGACAGAACGCTTCGACTCGCTCCTCATACGGATTCACCTGTTGACGGACTGCCTCCGAGAATCGTTCCACTCCGTTGGATTCCAGAACAAGAGATTCACCTCCTTGCAATGCACAAGAAACTTCCAATGCATCATGAGGAATGCCCGTATGCTCAAGGTGCACTTCGCTGGAGATATCGTGATCTCGTTGCACAAATGGAGCAAGATGTACCAGGTACTCGTCATAGCCTTGTACGAATGGCAGACAACATCAAGATGGTTGCAAAGCAAGAACCTGCTCCCGTTCGTTCTCATCCAATGAAGTGTGAACGTTGTGGTTCTCCTACTTCTGGTGCAACATGCAAAGCATGCGATATGCGAGACTTACTCGATGTGGATTTAGAGTAAATTGTGAATCAATTCGTCCAAGTCCTGTGGCCGTTGGCAATAGTGGCAACGAAGTGTCAGCGGATCGGTGCTGGTGACTCGTAGTCGATGTGGAAGTGGCTCGCGTAGGTTTTGTGTAATGCAGTTCGAGAATGTGCATTGAACAACATTTCGAACTTCTTTTCCAAGATTAACTTCAAGTTTCTCTGCAACAGTATATGCCCGAATAATCGCAATACTGGAGTCGGGCGCTACAAGGGCAAGACGATCTAATTCAGTTTGTGTTAATTCACGATCTTCAACTTTGACGATGTCCTTAGAACCCATCTTCTTCGAAGGGACGTTCATGACCAAGGAAACAGGGACAGAGGTATCTCGAGCGATGTTGAGGAGTTCGAGAACTTTCAGTGATTGTCCTGATGGGATGTGATCGATAACAGTTCCATTTCGAATTGCAGTGACTCTTCTCATGTTATGTTCGTCAGCCATCAAGCTTCACCTCCATGAATTTCAGCAGGAACTTCGATGTTCAATAATCTGCAAAGAAGAGCCATTCGAGCAACAACGCCGTTGAAGGCTTGTTCGAAATATCGTGCATGACGAGTAGAATCAACGCTTGGATGGATTTCATCAACACGTGGGAGTGGATGCATGATGATCATTTCAGCTTTGACATTTGCAACATCACGGGCATGAAGTTTGTACGCACCTGCAACCTTTGTGTATTCATCTTCATCTGCAAAGCGTTCTTTCTGAATACGTGTCATGTAAACTACATCTGCATCATTTATGTTGCCAAGCAAATCTTCTGTCTCGATAACATCAGCGCCATGTTCTCGCAAGTCCTCAATAATTTCATTCGGCATACGTAGGAGTTCAGGAGAGGCGAGGATGAGTTTGCAACCAAATCGAACCAATGCATGAGACAGACTGTGGACAGTACGTCCATATCGCAGATCTCCTGCAAGGACAACAGATAAGCCCTCAAGTGTGCCATGGGATTGCAAAATTGTGAACAGGTCGAGCATGGTTTGTGTAGGGTGATGGCCAGCGCCATCTCCACCGTTTAGGATTGGTACTCGTGCAGCATCCTGAGCGTATCGTGCAGCACCCTGTCTTGGATGGCGCATTGCGATTATATCTGTATACCCATCAACCATCTGAATGGTATCAAACAGTGTCTCACCTTTTACTACAGAGGAGGTTTTTACATCACCCAAATTGACGACATCACCACCCAATCGCTTCATAGCAGTCTCAAATGACATACGTGTGCGTGTACTTGGTTCGAAGAAAAGGTTCCCCAGAATCTTGCCTTCTAGTAGGGGTAGATAGGTCTCCCCTCGTGCAACTGGAAGCAAGCGTGCAGCATCATCTAGGATGCTGAGAATGTCTTCATTGGTTAAATCGTCCATCGTGATGAGCCCTTTCATTTCAAGTCCCCTTCTACGCAACCATCCAAGCATACCCATGAACATTGTTGCAGATTTGGATGCAAACCGTCGGTGGTTTCATGACGAAAACACCCGTCCGTCAACTTATGCTCTGGGGAGACGTAGAAGATGCCATCAAGGCTGAACGTCTTCTTCGTATCCAACGAATCGAGCGCCTGAGTACGATTTGTGCCTTAATGTGCCTCGCTGGAGCGGTATGGCTTGCTTGGCCTACACTGAAAGAGGCTTTTTCTGGTGATGCAGAACTTCTCTCAGGCCTCGGAATGCCAATACTTGTCATCCTTTGGGGGATTGTTCTCCAGGATTTAATTCTCGACGATCCAAAGGCAAGAACACGTGTAGGTGCGGCATGCAGTATGTTTTGGCCTCTCTTGATGATGTTCGCAATACGCTCGTATGGGACAGAAGTAAGCGAAATACTCGCTTGTATTCTTTTATCTGTTCTTGGTTTTACAATGCTGAAAGGTTCAGCCAAGACTCTTCGGGGTGGAATCGATGTTATGCGATTCCGAGCAATGATGACCGCTCTTGGAGGGCTTACAGTCCTCGGTGTTCTCGTTGGAGATCGGGCAGAAGAAACGTGGATTCAATCTCCAAGTGACTGGCTGCATCCTTTGCTAACAGTACTTGTTCTCCTTCAGGTTGTTTATCTCTGGATTGCCGGAGATAATTTACGCCATGAACGAAAAGCTTTCAGAACAGAGCTAGATCGACTTGAAAATCGAATTCTAATTCTACGCTCAGAAGGAGCAGCAGTAGATCAAGCAAGCAGTTTGGTAACGACGGCTAAAGAAGAAGGGCATATTGATCCTGCTTTAGGGATGCGACTTCTGGCTGAAGCGGATGAAGATATTGAGCGCTCGCTTTCTCTTGCGGGAGACGTCGATGTCGTTCGAACAGAGGCTCTTGCAGTTATCGAACATGCAGAAGATCTCACGCCCCTTGCGAAGCGTCCACGTAAATCCTACGAAATGGGTCAAAGAGAAGCCTCTCTGGGTTCGTTACGAGAAGCAGAGGCCTTGTACCGCCAAGCAAAGATCCGAGCTCAAGAAATTGTCACATGGTGGGCTCAAGCAGAAGGGGCTATCAATCATGCAAATGAATTACTTACTGGCCAATCAGGTGCTGCCATCAACAATATGAGAGAAATCATTCGAGATGCTCGTAAACAACTTGAGCGAGAAGCTCCAAAGAAAGCATTCGAACTCGCTGTTGTTATACCAATTCAACTTCAAGCAGATGGTGACGCAAAGGAACGTGCAGAAGTTGTCTTGAAAGAGGCTGCTAAGGCACTCAAGGCAGCAGAAGGATTCGATACATCAGACCTTGAGCATCGCTTAGACCAAGCAGAATCAGCACTAGAAGCAGGCGATACCGGACAAGCCATTGGTCTTGGAGAAGGTATCATGAGAGTCATTAATATTGAACGAGAAGCAATGGACAGCGTCCGTCGTGCTATGCGTCAGCGAAAGAAACTCCTTGCTCGATTCGAAGGATTCTCGGATTCAGATAAGTGGATGCTTCGTTTTACATCTGTTCAGAAAGCAGCAGATGAGCGTCAATGGAGTCATGCAGCCACTCTGCTTGAACGTTTAACCATCGATTTAGATGCTCTTGGTAATGAACAAGATGAAGCAAACACATTACTCACATTCGTTCGTGAAGAATGGGCAGTACTTCGCAATCAATGCGAAGCATCGAATCTTCCTCCAACCGATGAGGACATGAAGAATACTGACGCAGCGATTGCACTTGCTGCAGACCGTCTCAAAGAAGGGCAAGTTGAGGATGCATTGGAACAACTTGGTCAGGCAGATGCAGCGATGGAACGTCTTCGAAGACGTGTCTGATCAAAGAAGGCCTCTACTCTCAAGGGCTTCAATATCAAGTCCTGCTGGAAGGCCAAGATCAACTGGCATTCCTCCGATTGTAGCAATGATTCCATAGAGATGGAGATACAATCCAGCAGGGGCTTCCTTCTCATTCGAATTGTATGGGATTCGCTTCCAAGCAGATCGCTTGTTGTAATATTTCGAGACAGATTGATCAGGGGAGTGCGTAATCCAAACATTTGCCATTGCAGCATGCTTGAGAGAGCGAGAACCACTCAATCGCGGTGAGACTTGAACAGTGTGTACAATTGGCCAATCTTTCACCCAGTCATCTCCTGAATCAATTAACATCGTAATGCCAGTGGATTCGCTACCCATTGCATCCATGTGCCCTAATTCGTGAAGAATTCTAACCAGGGAGCGAACATGTGGGTGTCGTGGTTCAGCAGTACGTAATTCGCGAGCGATACGAACAGCAGTGTTGTGACGATTGGCATCCAAGTGCATCAATGCGAGAACGACTTTTCCTTGAGACCAAGATGAAGTAGGATAATCTGAATGATTCTCAAATTTCTTCATGAAATCTTCGAGCATAGTAATCGCTTCTTCATGACGGCCAGCTAACCGCATTCTCGCACAGTCGCCTAGCAACATCATTCTGTAAGGTGGCGAATTCTTTGTTGATTTTGCAGGACGAGGCTCCCCAACAGACGTACGTCGTAACAAATCGATGTTTCGTCTCATTAATGGATCGATACTAAGAATTGGTTGAGATGTTACAGGAACCTCTCTCTTTCGATTGAGGACAGCAGCAAACCAATGCAAGCGAGCAGCTTCAACATCACTCTTGTTGAGCAGGGACAATCGAGGAGCAGCCTCAGGAAGGTCTCGCTGGCTTATGCTTGCAGCAGCCAATACCAAACGAGCAACTTGGGCTTCACGACCACCTTGAAGAGCAAGCATAGAGACTGCATATTCTTCAGCCTCTTCCCATCGATTTAATCCAGCAAAGAGTTGCATTCTCGCTCCTGTTTCTCTCAACAAATCAAGACCTTGCATCGAATCTTCACTCGTATTGAGAATATCATCAAATTGCTCGATTGCTCGTGTCCAAGCATCCTTTGCGACTAACTCAGTGAATGGTTTTTGCTTGAGATAGATGACATCTTCCATCTGCGTTAGCATATCTCTTTGTTCACTGATTGAAGCATCAAAGGATATGTCGTCGAGTTTCGAGCCAACTTGTAAGGATGTTAGCCAAATGAAGAGGAATCCGATTTGACCACCTGCAGCCAGCATCCAGGTCAATTCTTCCATAGCGTCTTTGGTAACAACGGAACATAGCGTGTCCTCCCATGTTCCACATTGGCCGCCTTGTGGTAAGAAACTCGAATCCCAAAATGTGATCATCGCCAATGCTAACAAAAGCATGGATTGGCCTGCGAATCCAGTGAAACAAAAGTTCAGTACCTTGGCTTGCTGGCTACGTTCTGCTCGAAGCAATCGACTGTCTGCGAGTCGAATACCACCTCTTCCTGAAACATCTTGAACATCCAAGAAAAGAATACGTGCTACTTCATACACGAACAGGAAGCCAACCAGAGCGACGTTGAGAAGAAGGAACAACAAAATCGCTGAAACCAAAGGAACTCGAAGGCCAGGCTCTGCAATGTTTGAAAACAACTCGATAAGGAAGAAACCAAGCACGCCACCTTCCTCCATAATCGTCGCTTGTTCTCGATATTCAGGAAGGTCAAGTACACGGTCTGAATGGGTAAATAACTCCGGGGAGACAAAAATTGCAACAAGAGAAATCAACGTATTAATCGCAACGATAGGCATTGCGATTGTGTTGAAATGAACAATTCGTGCAATCAACTGTTGTCGAGCATTTGGAATATGATTGTGGAATGGTGATGCCTTTCCCTTGGCAATTTGTGATGATGATTGACGCAATGCTTGCCATGAGGTTCCTAATACACGTCCATAGGCGATTATGGATGGCGAGAATGCGAGGAGTAAGCAAACACTCAATTTGCGGTCTGAAGAGACGCCTCTAGCATCAAGAATGGTATACATTATCGCTACGCCACAGAACCAAAAGACGGTCAGTGCCACGTAGGCATACGATCGAGCACGACTCGCTTCCTGTAGCCGAGCACGCCCATGACCGATTGGCTTGATGATCTGTGCTCCCAATGAAGAGCCAGAAGAGATAACCGCTGGCCAAACAATGAGAATTAATGCAAGCGCAATATTTGGAGCATGGTATCCATCACTCCATCCTTGTGAAGTGATTAGATATTCAAAAAAGAGCAATAGGGCTCCAGTTAGTGCAAAAAGATATGTTGCAACTCCAAAACGCATCCCTCTGCTTTGGAGAAGGTCTCGAGCTTCTCCAAATGTGGAAGTAATCGTATGGACTTCATACCGTTTAGGTCCCGTTTCAAAGGCAACCTGTAACCCTCGTAACTGACGGGGAACAACTGTTCTCCAAAACAGAAGCGCGATTGCTGCTGCTAGAATCAGCGGCACAATCGCAACGACGGAAAAACCGCCGATAATAGATGGAGCCGACATAATTCCCCTAACACATTTCGCTTTTAATTGAATGCGAATAAAAATGGTACTCTAAGACCTATTTTTCACTCAGAATCAGCAACCAGACTTGGCTGTGAAACTTTTTCGCTTATTTCTTTCACGATATCCACGACGAACTGGTCGAGTGGAACATCTGAAATTTGTGATCCTGTTCTTGAGCGTAACGAGACACAATTGCTGTTCATTTCACCATCACCAAGAATCATCATGTAAGCAGGACGCATCTTACGATGGGTTCGAATCTTCTTTCCAATTGTGTCATCACCATCATCGATTTTCACACGAACATTTTGCTCACGTAACTTTTCAGCAACCTCTGCAGCATACTGCTTGTGCTTCTCAGAAATGGTAAGGATGTGAATTTGTGTTGGGGAAAGCCATGTTGGGAACTTACCAGCAAAATGTTCGATAAGGACTCCACAAAACCGCTCCATGGAACCAAATGGTGCTCGATGAATCATGACTGGGCGATGGTTTTCTCCATCATTTCCTTTGTACCATAGATCAAATCTTTCTGGAAGATTGTAATCGACTTGAACAGTTCCAAGTTGCCATTCACGACCGATAACATCCTTGACAACGAAGTCAATTTTAGGTCCGTAGAAAGCGGCTTCCCCTTCTTCTTCAGACCAATTCACACCAAGTTTAGCAGCCGCAGCACGACACGCCTCTTCTGCTCTATCCCACCGTTCTGAATCACCGACATATTTGTCGGAGTTCGGGTCTCGTAAACCGACACGGACACGGTAATCGTGCATTCCAAGGACATCAAAAATAGTCTGAACCAGTTCAATACAGCCCATGACTTCAGCTCCGATTTGGTCTTCAGTAACGAACAGGTGAGCGTCATCTTGAGTGAATCCTCGAACACGAGTCATTCCTGAAATCTCACCAGATTGCTCCCATCGATAGACTGTACCAAATTCAGCGAGCCTCAATGGTAAATCACGGTATGAGCGTGCTTGTGATGCATAGATTTTGACGTGATGTGGACAGTTCATTGGTTTGAGCATATATCCATCGATATCCCCACTGTTCATCATGTTCGATAATTCAGAACACGAGCAGCCTTCATCAGCCAATTTCTTCATCAAATCTCGTTCAACGAGTGGTGGATACTGGCTCTCCTGATAATATGGGAAATGGCCAGATGTTCGATACAAATCGAGTTTCCCAATATGTGGGGTGAAGACCTGATCATAGCCTTGACGACGTAGGTGATAGGAGATGAAATCTTGCAACTCTTGACGAATAACTGCTCCTCTAGGAGTCCATAGGATGAGTCCTTGTCCAACTTCCTCATCAACATGGAATAATTGCAAATCCTTTCCAAGTTTGCGATGGTCACGGAGTTTGGCTTGTTCCATCTGATTTAGTGTCGCCTTGAGTGCTTCCTTTGTTGGCTCAACAATTCCATAGATTCGAACCAATTGTTCACGAGACTGGTCACCTCTCCAATAGGCAGAGGATACGGAAGTGAGTCGGCTGAACATCAACTTAGCAGTACTCGGTACGTGAGGTCCAAGACACAAGTCGTACCATTCACCTTGCTTGTAGATGGTTGATCCATCTCCATCTTCCAACTTGTCGTCGATGATTTCTATCTTGTATTTGTTTGATTGAAAATGGTCGCGAAGCTCTTGTTCTTCAAGTTCAACTCTCTCGACCTGAATGTTACGTCGAGCAAGTTCATGCATCTTCTTTTCAATGGCCTTGAGATCACTCACAGCAATTGGTTCCATTGCAAAGTCGTAGTAGAATCCGCGATCGATTGCAGGTCCAATGGTCGGTTTCGCATCAGGATAGATTTCCATAACCGCTTGAGCAAGTAGGTGAGCAGCACTGTGGCGAAGGATATGGATTCCCTCATCACTGGAAGCAAGAATGCCTTCGACATTGCAGTTGACATCAAGAGAAGTTGAGAAGTCCCGCTCTACACCATCGATACGGGCGGCTAAACATCCATGCTTCTTTCCAAGAGCGTCAATAACGACTTCACCAGCAGTAATGCCTGCTGCATATTCGTTGACTGTTCCATCAGGCAGGGTTACATTGACCATCGACATAGAGACGCCTCGCAATCACTGGTCGACGGTCCTATTGATGAATCCGCCGATTAAATTCACCATTCGACGATGATGTCATCATCCATATCTTGTGACGGCTTGTCGAGAATGATTTGTTCCTTCTTCGGAACTTCTTCTTCCACTTTCTCTGGAGCAACAACAAATTCTTCTTCGGTTTGAACAGGTTCGAGTTTGAATCCGAATTGAGGATTTACAGGATGCTGCTCTTGATTCTCATTAGTTTCAGTTTCCTCTTTCATTGGTGCTGCTTCACCTTTTCCGATATCTTTCATACTCTCTTTCATGATGTCATCGAGAACGATTTCATCGGGAGTCGATTCTTTGGTCATGCATTTCCATCGCTTCAAGGAACTTCAAGACATCGGTTTCTTGCTTCATTTACCACCAGTTTTCATCGTTGGGCCTGAGCAATGATTGAAAATGAGGGCCGACTCCGTATGGATATGCGTATCGGTATTGTCGTCAATCCGGATGCAGGACTTGGCGGTCGTCTTGGCTTCAAAGGAAGTGACGGACGTGCCAAAGAAGCTCGTGATGCAGGAGCAGTCGACCGAGCAGGGCCTCGAATGCAACAATGTATTGCCAAATTTGAGGAACTTCTCGCTTCCAGTCTAAACCGCATGGGTGTTTCACCCACCATCGTGGCATGGTCTGGACGTATGGGTGGAGATTGGCTTGAGGGATTTGAATATGAGCAGAGAAAAGAATCTCCTATTGAATCAACAGCTCAAGACACTTCCAATCTTGTTCATGATCTCCTCGAAGCTGAAGTCGATGTGATTCTCTACGCTGGAGGCGATGGAACAACCCGAGATATCGTCAATGCCCTCGATGGCAATGAAACGCCTTTAATCGGTGTTCCTGGCGGTGTAAAGATGCATTCTGGTTGTTTCGCAACAACTCCAAAGGCTTCTGCTGAAGTTCTGCTGGCTTTTCTTCAAGGTGATTTGATGGTGGCAATCACCGAAGTCATGGACTTAGATGAAGAAACGTATCAGAAAGGTGAATGGAAGGTTCGCATGTATGGAGAGGCTTGGACCCCCTCCAGTCCACGCTTCATGCAAGGAGCAAAGGAACAAGTTGAACGCGCTTCAGAATCCGATACAATCGAAGGACTAGCCAATCATATCGGGAACCTTATCGATGACGAACCTGAACTCATGGTCATTTGGGGTAGTGGAGGGACACTACGACGAATGGGAGAGCATCTAAACGTAGAGTTGACACTGCTTGGAATTGACGTTCAACATAAAGGAACACTTCATTCTGATCTGAATGAGCAACAACTGTTGCATCATCTTGTAGGATACGAAGGCCCACGCATTCTCCTCTTATCTCCAATGGGTGGTCAAGGATTCCTCATTGGCCGGGGTAACTTGCAACTCTCTCCAGATGTTCTTCGAGCCATTGGGTTTGAATCAATCCTTGGAGTCGCAACACCATCGAAGCTTCTCGGTTTATCCAGTGTACGTATCGATACAGGCGATCCTTCACTCGATGAAGAATATCAACAACGTCGCTTCGTAAAATTACTTCAGGGTTATCGAACGACACGAGTCATTCGTATCCTTGAATCTTAAGGCAATTCTTGTCCACTTGATGCAAGAAGCAAACCAAGGAATGGGGGGCTTGGTCGTCCTGGTCTGGATTTGAATTCAGGGTGGTACTGGACGCCAACAAAGAATGGATGGTTATCGAGTTCAAAGATTTCACAGCGTTGTCCGCTCTCGTCTTTTCCGACAAATTTCAATCCAGCTTGTTCAATCTGTTCTACAAGGTCTGGATTGATTTCGTAACGATGACGATGTCGCTCATCGACTTGTGCCAATCCACCATAGAGGCGACGTGTTACACAATTATCCACCTGGAAGATTGTTGGGCGTGAACCCAGACGCATTGTCCCTCCAAGATGTGTCTTTGAGATTTCAGGCATGAAGATGACAGCAGGATTTGCAGCATCGGGTTCAAATTCAGTTGAAGTAGCATCGCTGATTCCCAACACATTTCGACAGAACTCAATGGTTGCCACTTGTAATCCTAAGCAGATTCCAAGGTATGGGACGTTGCTTTCCCGAGCATATTGTGCTGCCAGAATTTTTCCTTCGATTCCACGGTCTCCAAATCCACCGGGGACAAGGATACCGTGAGCGTTTTTGAGAAGAGACCATGCTTCTGAATCTCTGTTTCCTTCAAGATCACTTGCTTCAATCCAATCGATACGAAGTTTCCTATCAACTGCAATTGCTGCATGTTGGAGTGATTTTATGACCGACAAATACGCATCAGAAAGGCCTGTGTACTTTCCAACCATTGCAATATGGACTTCTTCTTCCAGTTGGTCAAGATGATGCGCCATCTTCCTCCAATCAGATAGGATTTCAGTTTTATCACAATCAATATCCAGGATGTTACAGAAGCCCTGTTCTTCAAGCATCAACGGTACGTGGTAGATGTTAGGAACATCGTGTGTTGAAAAGACTGCTTTCGAATCCACATGGCAAAATGCAGCAAGTTTGTCTCTTGTCTCTTGGGTTAGTGGCTTACTTGAACGACAAACAAGGACGTCAGGAGTGATTCCTAATCCCATTAATTCCTTGACAGTATGTTGTGTAGGCTTTGTCTTCTGTTCACCCACAGGGCCCATCACTGGTACGAGTGAAACGTGAACAAAGATAACATTCTCTCTACCAGCACGGAACTGAAATTGACGTAATGCTTCAAGGTACGGAGCACTTTCAATATCGCCAACAGTACCACCCAATTCAACAATACATACGTCTGGAGAAACACCACTTCCATCCGCTGGAAGCTTTGCGACCTCTTCAATCCAGTCTTGCACTGCATCGGTTACATGCGGAATCACTTGAACGGTTTTGCCGAGATAATCGCCTCGACGTTCAGCTTCAATGACCTTTGAGTAAATCTTTCCAGTTGTGAGATTATTATCTCGAGCAAGGTTGAGGTCGAGGAATCGTTCATAGTTGCCAAGATCCAAATCTACCTCGCCACCGTCGTCCAAAACAAAGACTTCTCCGTGCTCAAACGGGCTCATTGTTCCAGCATCGCTGTTCAGATACGGATCTATTTTGATAGAAGTTACTCGCAGTCCAGCGCTTTTCATGAGGACGCCTATGCTACTTGCAGTAACACCTTTGCCCAATCCACTGAGCACTCCTCCGCTGACAATTACGTACTTCAACTCTATCAACGGGCTTTTAGGCCGTCGCGCATACCATATCAATATTGGCTAAGGAGAGTGACTATGTTGGGAACTACAGGGGAAAAAATTCTCGTCACTGGAGCATTAGGCCAGATTGGTACCGAACTTGTTGAGGCTTTGAGAGATAAACACGGTACGTCTTCAGTAATTGCCTCTGACATCCGCAGTGTTAAGGAACAAAATTCAACCAACAAAGGCCCCTATGTGACGTTGGATGTTTTGGATACCGATTCGATTATCAAACTGTGTAATGATGAAGGTGTAGGGACTGTATATCACTTAGCAGCGTTGCTTTCCGCTACAGGGGAAAAAAACCCTGAACTCTGCCGTAAGGTGAACGTTGGAGGGACAATCTCAGTCTTCGAGGCTGCAAAGCAGTGTTCACTGCGTGTTTTCTCACCTTCTTCGATAGCAGTTTTTGGTCCAGACGCACCAAAACATGCTCCACAGATTACAGATCTGAATCCGACAACCGTATATGGGGAGACGAAGGTAAGCGGAGAATCCCTTGCTCAGGAATACGGGGATCACTATGGAATTGATGTTCGTGGTATTCGTTATCCTGGGCTAATTTCATACAAGGCGCCAGCAGGTGGCGGAACAACGGATTACGCTGTTGAAATTTTCGAAGCTGCAATCAATCACGGTTACTACGAATGCTTTGTTCGACCTGATACACGACTACCTATGTTGTACATGGATGATGCAATCAAGGCAACTCTGATGTTAATGGATGCGCAGAGCGACTCACTTGGCCCATCAAAAGCAGGATACAACATCGATTGCCATTCGTTTACTGCCAAAGAACTTGCAGATGCTATCTCACAAGAAGTGGACGGTTTCAAATGCGATTTCAATCCAGACATTCGCCAGAAGTACGCTGACTCATGGCCAGATTCCATTGATGGTTCTGTCGCAAAGAAAGAGTGGAATTGGTCACCTAGCTACGGCCTTGATGCAATTGTGAAGGCAATGCTCGACGGCCTCTCAGAAGAAAGTTGATTTCTTTTTTATTGTGAAATCCATTTGTAGGTTCGAGCACCTTCATCGTTTCCTTCTTCGCTAATGTTTACCAGAGCGAATTCACCACGTGGAGGAACAACACTGTTCTCTTGCAAGCCTTTGTGTAGATTCTCGTAGGTTATTTCATCGATTGCAACTCGTCCAGCAAGACGTTCAAAGAGTTGCCATCGAGCAACGACTTCTCGCCATTGTGGTGCAACCTTGCCTTCGAAGACCTTTGCTTTCGCTCCCGAGCCATATCCGCAGAGTCCAAACAATTCGCCTTCAAGGCTCGAATTATCTTCAAGGTCAGATTCAAATGTGGACATCAGAGCAAGGAAAATCGATCCAGTGTATTGATTTCCGATGAGGCTTGAAGCACGTTGACCTTTCTCGATTCGTTCCTTGTGGAATTCGAGGTATTCTCGAGTTTTCGATATTGCTCTTCGATAGCCATCCATCTCTTTTTCCCATGCAATAAGAACTTCGGGATCGTTAGAACTCGGTTTGTTGGGTTGTTCTCCTATCTGTTCAACAACATTTGGCCACATGTCTGTTTCAATTCGATCGTGTCGGAAGACATCAGGAAACATTCGTTTTGCTTGGAACGCATAAGGCAAGTGCATAATGATTCGAGACCATTGTTGAGTGAAGCGAGTATCGAGTTCAGGATCCCAACGCTTCTGTTTGATTGCCTTCTCACTGAAGTTGTAAAACGCTTGACGAACAGCTTGCTGATAACAGCGATTTGAGAATTGTCCATCAAAGACGGGTTCATCTCGATGGACGTTAACAGACTCTTCACCGTGAGCGAAAATTCCCAAACGACGAACTGTGGATTCAGGAAGGTGCTTGACCATTCGCTCAACAATTCCGTTCTTGAGAGATTGTCCGGTTTCTTGAGCGAGTTGCATGACGTTTGTAATAACACTTCGAAGACTGACATTTCGTCGAGGTTTGAAGAAATCATGAACTGGAGTTGTTGAGACACCCCAACAATCTGGAATTTCAAGAAGTCTTGGATTCTGTCGGACAAGAAGTGCTCCACCACCTGCACCTTGGGTGTATTCTCCACTTGATTCAAGATCATATTTTGCGTTATCAGAGAAGATAACAACTCCAACTCGTTCATCTTCCGGAGTTGAGCGTGCAGCCCAATCGAGTGTTGTGTGCAGGGCGTCGACAGCACCTATGCATGCAAATGTCATATCGACGACGTCGCAATTTCGAAAGCAATCTTCTCCAAAACGGTCTTGATAACGTTGAGTAAGCATATCAAGGATGTAGGTTGCAGTTGGTTTTGCACCGTCTAAAGCGGATTCAGTACCGAGGTACATTCTTCCAATCGTTCTTGGGTCGATGCCATTTCGATCGATTAAACGCATGACTGCCATGGCGCCCATTGTTGCTGTATCTTCGTGAACATCTGGAATAGCCATTGCTTCTAATCCGAGTCCTTTGTTCAATTTACCATAGTCTGCGCCTCTCATTTCTGCGAAATCTCGCATGTCCATGTAGAGGCGAGGAAAATGAATCGCCACATCGTCAATCCCAACTTTGACCATGTTTAACCGCTGATTTTCCTATATTTATAGGGTGGTTATGATTTATTGACGTCCAAATCGAGTTTATCTACGGTCTGGGGCTGTACCGTCAAGTGATGCTTGGACGTCTGTAGGGACGCTGATTTCCTGTCGTGCCCAAAGAACATCATCAATACGTAATACTGCTACTGAAGCCTCACTTGCTCCAGAGATTGCTTGCTCAATAACGCGTGATGGCTCAACAACTTCGGATTCCAACATATTTTCTGGAACTCTCGTTAGGACGTTTAATCCGATTGAATCATCATTTTGTGTTGATTGAAGCGAAACGATTTGCAAGAGCGTATCGATTGGATCCATACCCGCATTTTCTGCAAGTACTCGAGGAACCGTTTCCAAGCCATCAGCAAATGCTTCGATAGCGAGTTGTTCTCTTCCAGGTACGGTTTCAGCAAAGCGGCGGAGTCGACGTGCTAATGCGATGTATGTTGCACCACCACCAGGGACAAGTTTGGGTGATTCCATCAATCTGCAAGCAACGCCGAGTGCGTCAGCAAAGCATCGTTCGACTTCACTAACAACGGTTTCAGTACTTCCGGTTGCAACAAATGTTGCTCCACCTTCGTCCGCTTCCAATACCCATTGTTCTGAATCGCCCCATCGCTCACAGTAACTTTTGATGAAGACTCCGACATCATTTTCTCTGGCTTGATGAATGGTTGGAACAAGCAATGCTCCACAACCTCTTGCAAGCAATTCTAAGTCGCTCTTTGCAACTCGTCGGAATGCTTGGATACCTGCTTTTGCGAGGTGAGAATGCATTGCATCATCAATCCCTTCTCGGCAGGCAAGGACATTAATTCCGAGTTCAGATAATTTCTTGACTTGTTCGAGGAGTCGTCCATGTTCAGCATCTCTAAACGATTGAAGGACTTCTGTCGAAGTGACATTGAGTTTTACATCAGTGCTCATTGAGCGCAGTTCAAGGCCACCATCGACCAAGAGAATAGATCCTGGGCCAAGGGTAGAAGGCATGTCACGATGTGCGCGTTTCTTTGAGAGTGCGAGTCCAGTGATGAGATTTGACTCATCGATAGTAGGACCGCTTCGAGTGATGACCTTGACTCTTGTTGGGTCGGCAACGATCTTTCCGTTCGAGCCCATTGCAATGGTCTCAGCTGCTGTTACAGCGCAGTGCGCTATGACTGATTGCATCTGAGAATGTAATTTCCCAGCCAACGACGTCTTGGTTGCTGAAAGAATTTGTTCTTTTGATGCTTCAACACTGAGTTCTGACATCGCTTCGCGACAGAATTCCTCAGCGATTCGATATCCCCGAGCAATGGTCGCAGGGTGTACGCCTTGTACGACCAAATGCCATGCGTTTTGCAACCACTCAGCAGCGAGAAGAACAGTTGTCGTCGTTCCATCTCGAACGGTTTGATCTTGTGTCGCACTGGCTGAAATCAACATGTGGGCGATTGGGTGCTCAACTTTCGCGGATTCTAGTACAGTGATTCCGTCATTGGTCACCATACTGCGACCTTCATCATCGACTAAGAGTTTGTCAAGACCCTTTGGACCAAGTGTTGAGCGAACTGCTCCAGCCAATGCAATCGCAGCCTGGATGTTCTTTCGGAGGGCATCTCGTCCCGTTGTTCGGTCCGTCTCCTCAAGGATAGGGACTTCGCTCATAGCCGGTCCACCTTAGACGTGCACATAAGTCCGATGCTCAGTCTTCTTCATCGACAACTTCGAAGTCAGCATCAACAACATCGTCACTTTCAACGTTGATGTTTCCGTCTCCTTCACTGTTTTCAGATTCAGCCATTTCAGCAGCAGCAGCCTCATAGAGTTTGGATGAGATCGCATGCATTGATTCCTCGACTTCCTTTACCTTTGCTTGAATAGTTGCTTCATCCATAGCATCGTAATCAATTGGTTTTCCTTCTCCATCTTGGACAAGTGCCTCAAGTTCGGAGAGTTTCTCGCGAACCGGTTCAAGATCTGCAGCATCGAGTTTGTCCTCGTTTTCATCGAGTGTTCGACGAGTTTGGTAGACGATTTGATCTGCCATGTTTCGCAATTCGACCTTTGCTTTTCTGCGCTTGTCTTCTTCGGCAAAGTTCTCTGCTTCAGCAATCTTGCTTTGAATGTCTTCTTCACTTAGGGATGTTTGGGATTCAATCTTGATGGAGTGTTCCTTTCCAGTACCCATGTCCTTCGCACTCACGTTGACGATACCATTGGCATCAATATCGAAGGTAACCTCGACTTGAGGGACTCCACGAGGTGCAGGTGGTATGTCTGAGAGGTGGAATTGGCCAAGGGTTGTGTTATCCTTTGCGAATTCTCGTTCACCTTGAAGGACGTGAATCTCTACAGCAGGCTGATTATCGCTTGCGGTTGAGAAGATCTCACTTCTTCGGGCAGGAATTGTAGTGTTTCGCTCGATCATTGTTGTTGTAACGCCACCAAGCGTTTCGATACCGAGTGTAAGTGGAGTGACGTCGAGAAGCAGAATATCGGATACGCCATCATCACCAGAAATAATTCCTGCTTGAAGTGCAGCGCCCATAGCAACTGCTTCATCAGGATTGATTCCCTTGTATGGTGCTTTTCCAGTTTCCTTTTCGATAGCAGTTTGTACAGCAGGAACACGTGTTGAACCACCGACGAGGAGGACTTTGTCGACGTCACCTTTCTTCATTCCAGCATCTTTCATTGCTTGTCGGGTTGGAGCCATTGTGTCTTCGATATGCTTTGCAATCAAATCCTCAAATCGTGCACGTGAGAGCGTAATATCAAGGTGTTCTGGATTTCCATCTTTCATTGTAATAAATGGAAGATTAATTTGAGAAGATTGTGTCCCAGAGAGTTCGATCTTTGCTTTCTCAGCAGCTTCCTTGAGACGACTCATTGCCTGATTGTCCTTTGAGAGGTCAATGCCAGTTTCTCGCTTGAATTCGCTTACAAGCCATTCAATGACACGATCATCGAAATCATCGCCACCGAGTTTATTGTTCCCCGCTGTTGCCTTTACTTCGATTTGAGGTTGGCCATCAACATTGTAGATTTCAAGAACTGATACGTCGAAAGTACCTCCACCTAAGTCGTAAACGAGGATGGTTTGGTCGTCTCCTTTGTCAGCACCATAGGCCAGAGCTGCTGCGGTTGGTTCGTTGATAATTCGAAGAACATCCATTCCAGCAATACGGCCAGCATCTTTTGTTGCCTTGCGTTGAGCGTCTGTGAAGTAAGCAGGACATGTGATGACCGCTTGCTTGACTTCAACGCCAAGATATGCTTCAGCATCAGCCTTCAACTTCTGAAGAATAAACGCTGAGATTTCTTGAGGTGTATAATCGGTATCATCGATTTTCGTATTCCAGTCCGTCCCCATATGTCTCTTGACAGAGATCATGGTTCGGTCAGGGTTTGTTACCGCCTGTCGCTTTGCAGTGATACCGATGAGTCGTTCACCGTCTTTGCTGAATGCAACTACTGAGGGGGTTGTTCTTGCACCCTCTGCGTTTGCAATAACGATCGGTTCACCATTTTCGATGGTTGCTACACAGCTGTTTGTTGTTCCTAAATCAATTCCAATTACTTTACTCATTTATTCATCTCCTTTCACAGAATGGGGATTCCTCCGTCATCGTCTTCATCATCGTCGTCGTCTGCAACATCGATGGTAATGTCGGATGGTTGGGGAATAGAATCGTCGCCATCTTCACCTGGCGGAAGTGTTGCAAGGGATTCCTCGGGAGGAATCAATCGTAATGTAATATCGAGAATTCCATTGTTCAATGTGAAATCAACGACATCTTCACACGCATGTGGCAGTTCAATGCGAGCAAGTGGGGCAAGTTGTGTTGTCCGGTGTACTTCAACAAGCATTCCACCATCAATGAGATTTAATTCCATTTGATCCTGTTCAATCTCGCCTTTCTTTGCAAAATCGACAGTTACGCTCATATTCCACCCTTCGAGATAAATATCATCGGCTGGAAGTGTTAGGCTCTCCTGGTCATCGCTTTCAGGAGTTTGAATTTCTACAGGCGCAGTATCGACACTGACATCAACTCCCATGTTCTTGAATAGTTCACCAAAGTCCATGCCGGGTTGGAACATGTCCTTGAGACTGCTTAAATCGAAATTAAAGTTAACATCGCCTTTAGCAATGCGTTCTTCGTCGAGTCCCATCGCTTCAAATTGCGATCGGAATTGTTTCAGAAGACCTCTGAGTTGCTCACGACTCATGTTCATGCCCATGTTGGACAAGAGTTTCTCAAGTTGGTCGAGCATTTTATTTTCCCAATCGTCGCCAGTCATCGTTTCACCACTACTGAACCTAAGGTTACATAGTTCCGAGAGCGAGGCCATATATGAACCTAACGAAATGCGACATAGCGTTTGGTTTCCTTAACAAATCCGAATAAACAGGTGAAACAGGCATTTATATCCACATTAGGAGGATTACAAATCGGTGAATACCCTTGAATCTCAGTTCAAACGATAGACTCGTACGTGTTTTTGGAGGCTTTGTAATGGTGGGCGTAGAATACGCCTCCAATTTCAATTGGGATGTTCTACTACTCGGGCTAGGAGTTTGGAGTCTGCTCACATCGGCAGTTGGCTTTTGCCCATTCTACAAATTATTTGGACATTCAACATGCCCAATCTAATCAATCCCAGTTATCCATGCCTTTTCTTACAACTAGGGTTCTAGCCATTATATCTTGATTCGTTTGTTTGTGGTCTGTCATAAGTTGTGCTAAGTATCCGAATCCAAACGTAATGACAATCAGAAAAATCGAAGCATGTCGTTTGAGTGCTTTCTTCAGTGAAAGTTTGTTCCCGTAAAGGTCTGTCACAACCAATCCCAAGAGGCGTTTTCCTGGTGTCGCTTGCCATGATGAGGCATTGAAGAGAACAGGGTAAACCAGACCAATAATTAGGAACTCTATACCTGAAGCAATCCCAACGAGACTCAAGAGTATACTTGGGATACTGATCAGCAACAAATCAATCAAAAGAGCACAGGAACGGGGTATAAATCCTGCATAACGTCCTCTCTCTTCTCGAGTACCCCCAACCATTGTGATTATCTTTTTATTTTGATCTCCGCTTTTGTTTAAGGAAACTTTGTTTTTGGACTGGATATCTATCTCGTTCCAATCGATGTTCAAGTCACCGTTAGAATATGCAATTAAACAATGTTGAACAAATCCTGAAAAGTTTGGCATCTCTTTCGTAACCGGATTAAGCTCATCATCAATAGATATTGTTTTGTTCACCTTTGTGCCCATAATCTCCCCATTTGCTGAGGATAATTAACCATATTTACGTACGTATCGCCATACATAACGCAAAACCGATGTATGGAAAAAACGGGAAACAAACCATGCGTTTAATTCAGGCCATGGGAATACAATCAATTCCTCATTCCCAGCGATCCCATTCGCCAGTGTTTGAGTTTCTGATGTACCATGTTCCGCTTTGAGCAGGCAACTCGAGGTATTCGTGTCCATCCTCTGCATTGACAACACCCTTCTGCGTTGCAGAGGGGAGTTCATCAGCAGGAGATTCGTCAGGAATATCGAAATCTCGCATGGCGATTTCTTCCTCGAGAAGTTTCGTGCGTTCCTGAGTGTCAATTGTTCCAATCAATCCAAAGTAAGCATCATTGTAGGCTATGCGCTTCATTTGTTCGGGACTTGTCGAGAGTAAATCATCGATGAGTGTGATCAACTTTTCACGAGTATCTTTCCGAATTTCGTTGTTGGTATATCGAGCAGTTAAGTCAGCATTGAGTTGCTGTAGTTCCTCAACAAGCGTGTCCATATCTGCATGATATGCCTGAACAAGGGATTGAAGGTATGTCAATTCGTTCATTTCTTCTTTCGAGAGCTTCTTGGATGTACGCATAACCTGCATCCATCTGAAGGCATCAGGTAAAACCGCCATAACGGCATTTGTTTGAAGCATTGCGAAGAGAGCAAGAAGAATTGCGCCAATCCCAACCGTTTGGGTCAATGTATCTCCATCTCCAGCAAGAAGTGAACCTAGGAACGATTCCTCCTCAGTACTTTCTTCAGTTGCAACTTCAATAACACATCCCTGTGAATCAACTAGAGCCCCAGGTGTTGTATTTGGACAGAGATCATTAGCATCAGTAATGCCATCGTTATCAGAATCTGATTCCTCAACTGGGGTGTTCTCTTCGATTTCGTCGTAGATGTCTGCTATACCGTCCATATCGCTATCAGGGCAACCCGTGAATCCATCTGCAGTCGAGTTTCCATATTCGGTCGGACAATGGTCGGCCATGAGTGCATTGTCTACGAATTGACCTGGCCATACGAAGAGGCGCGTGGAATTCCAAGTGTCAGTGCCCCAGTTATCGCCATAGCCATCGGCATCGTAATCCATCCATTGTGTTGGATTGTTTGGGAACAAATCAGGATTATTACCTAGAAGATTATCTCCAAATCCATCATTATCCGAATCGTTCCATTGCGTTGAATCCTCTGGGAATCGATCTTGACTATCGAAGTAGCCATCTCCATCTCCATCGGTCGTATTCGAAAGGAACGGGAATGGGTCGCTGTTATCACCAACGCCATCTCCATCAGAATCGATCCATTCAGACATATCATTCGGGAATAAATCAGCATTATCACCTACGCCATCTCCATCGGTATCGACGGTTTCATTTGCATCGTTCGGGAACATGTCGGAGTTATCGCCAACACCGTCTCCATCTGAGTCAAACATCTCAAGAGAATTGAATGGGAATTCATCAGCATTATCGCCAACGCCATCGCCATCCGAATCGAGTGTTTCATCTGGATTGTATGGGTACGCATCGCTGTTATCGCCAACTCCGTCTCCATCGCTGTCCGTTGTTTCATTTGCATCATCAGGGAATGCATCGAGGCTGTTTGGCCAGCCATCGCCATCGTTATCTGGGCAACCGTATCCATTGACTGTTGAATTACCAGCAACTAACGGACAACTGTCAGGTGTTGTTCCAGTTTGGTTGTCTCCATATCCATCATTATCGGTATCAGCGCATTGTGTGACATCAGATGGAAACTGATCGCCATTGAAGCCAGTGGCAGCGTCGCCGCAACCATCACCATCGGTGTCTGAGGATTGTGTAGGCTCATCAGGGAATACATCAGCAACATCGCTTACACCATCAGCATCACGATCAGGACATCCATCGAGGTCGACCGAGGATAATCCATACTCATCGGGACAATCATCGTCGACGTTCAATACGCCATCGCTATCAATATCGTCATCGTTGTAAAATCTAAATGTTGAAGAAAGGTCATATCCGATTCCGTCTGCATCCCAGAGCGTCATTATCACCGATTCAGCGGCCTCAAGAGCAGCTGGTGCTGTAACTCGAATCGTTGAGTTATCGACAACAGTTCCAGTTACATTGCCATATTGGCCAAACTGAACGGTGACTTCATGTGACATGTACATCCCAGTTGAACGATTAGCATACTTCAGACGCTTGTTTGAACTATCATAATAAGCGACGTGGACCATGTTGTTATCATCAACAACGACATCGTTTCCATAGCCGACATTACCGACGCTGTCTATGGTCATGGATTGTCTAGATCCACCAGGGACCATCATGCTGTAACCAAGGTCTGAGTTGCCTTTGTATTCCGAAATGTGAACGATGTCATATTGGTCAATGTACATACTAAAGGTATTTCTTGAGTTACCCTCAGGTGAAACAGCCCAAGCAGAACCGGAAGCACCTTCTGCATAATATACACTATTTCCAGCGGCATTTGAACTGTAAACAAGATGAAGATCATCGTTCGAGTTAACGGCTATAGCGCTGTGATAGCCTACACCAGCGCCGTTATCAACGGTATAACGTTGCCACGAACCACTGATGTTCGAAGCTATCATCATGTCCATGTTGCCATGTTGCCTGTATGCAACATGGACAAAGCCGTTGGAGTCAATCGCAATGGAAGAATCACAACCAACGTAGGTGGTTGTTGAATCCAAAGTAACGGTTGACCATGAAGATCCGTCGTAATAGGATAACTCCGCCGCATTACAGATGTATCCATCTCTTGAGTAAGAGATATGTGGCTGGTCATTCGCATCAAGTGCTATGGAGATTTGGTCGTTTTCTACGTTTGACTTGCTCCAATTATTTGTCCATGAAGTCCCATTATACATGGAATAAAGCAGGTAACCTGAGCCCGATACACTGTGGTAATAGGCGATGTGAACGTTATCATTGCTGTCAATAACGAGGTCTGCCTTACTGCACATATCACAATCCCTAATTTTCAAATGAGCCCATGTTGAACCATCATAGGTGCTGTGCCAAATATCATCACTGTCCATATTTGAGGAAACGATGTGAACTGTTCCATTTGAGTCGACGCCAATGGAAGGATTATAACCGCTGGATGTAACATAGTTCGCTGTCGTCGTTGTCCATGTGTAGGCATTGCCATCGGAAGTAAGAT
>CAXAHE010000005.1:0-38956 GCA_963968475.1 uncultured Candidatus Poseidoniales archaeon
CCCACAAATGAATGAACAAATCCCTATCGGGCCGCCAGCAATTGTACAGACGCCGGTTGCTCCAATGATGGAAATCGCATCTTCGAATATGCAGGTTCCTGAAGAAGGGATTGGTGTGATGCCGCAGCCTACACAGCCTGTCATTATCCCTGCGCCCCCACAATTATCACCTCAATCAAATACGCCAGTCGCAGAACCTATCCCTCAACCAAACCCGTTGCCTCCGCTTCCACAAATCGTGCCACAGCCAAATCCATTACCACCGCCGCCACCAGTAATTCCACAACCTACTCCGCTACCGATGCCTCCGGCAATACTTCCAAGCCAACCTTCTATGCAAGGCTTTGATTCTGCATCCTTACCATTGGATGCACCACTACCAGAAGCACCCCGTATACCTGTCGCAGCTGCTCCTCAAGAACAGATAGTGTCACAGGAAATTACTGATGCCCTCATGGACGAGTTATCAGACTAGTTGACGCCGCCAGCTGCAGCAAGATCTAGGGATTCAACGAGGCGCTGAACGCTTTTCTCCATGTCTTGTAAATTCGAAGACTCTGGGAGAGGTAACGTGTCTGCAGTGAGGGGTACTTTGACTCCAGGCCCTGGTGTACGTTGTAATGCCACTCCGAGTTGTATCGAATCCTCAAGGAAGTTTCCGGTTGCACCAGAATGGCGTGCTTCGAGACGCATTCGAATCCATTGCTGATATTTTGGAAGAACGTGTCTTATTTTGTCAATTAATTCTGCACGCTGATCATTGTAAGTATCTTCTGATGGTAGGAGTCGGAGTAAAAGACGAATCATCCGATCGACGCGAACATCTCTTGGTTCAATGCCTACGTGTTCTGCGAGGGTTCTTCTGAGATGTTTTGTATCAAGATTCCCTTGGGCGTTAAAGACTAACCTCTCAGATAAAGACAGTCGTTCCAAAATTGATTCAAATGAATTCTGTAACCGCAGGCTCGGTGCAGTTTCTGTACTTTCATCTTTTATTTCGATACGTTTCTGGATCAATTTTTCTGGTGCTCTTTCTTCGACAACGGAGGCTGTAATCTCAGGTTTTACCTCTTCCTTAACAACTGTGTGTTCTTCTTGAGTTTCTGAAGTTTCAAACTCAACTTCTTCTTCCATGGCTTCGAGGATTGCTTCTTGTGCATCTTCCAAGGTTGTCTGTGGTTGAATAATTACATGTTTCTTCGTAGGTAATTGGTTGCCTTTCTTGGGAAGCAAGACGGGCCTTTGAGTGGGCGACCATAATGGATATCTGAATTCTTCCTCTTCGATTGGACGGCTTGATAAATGGCGTATTAAGGCAGGGATTTGCGTCTCAATACCTTTGAGAGAAAGAGGATTGCGAACCAGTTCTGATATTTCTAATCCTCTTGTTACATCTCTTCGCCAATCAAGTGCTGAAAGCCTTCTTTGAATTTTTGAGATGTTTGAAATTACAACTCTTGTTGATGAGTATTGGCGAATGAATTCACCTGAGTCCTCCTCTGCTAATGCGATGAGTTCTCCTACATTCCACCCTTGAGACTCAAGGGTGTGAAGTTCCTGTTTTGCATTACTAATTATTCGGGAAGATGAATGCTCAAATTGATGCTGTTGGCCTCGTCGTTCAATTGTAGCAATTGCTTGCTCAAAGGAATGTAAATCCGAGAAGTTCGGTTCAGTCCTAGTTTTCCCAGACCTCATTGACTGATTCCATTCTCCTTCCAACATGCGTCGATGCCGTGTATTCCTGAGAGTGCGTTTCTCAATCCATTCTTCCATTTCCGATAGGAGATCAGCGTCTAAATCTGCTGTTTGAAGGAGCGTTGTCCGTTGTTCGACCTCTCCTTCGCCCCCTAGTGAGGTGTCAAGATTGAAAAATGAATCCATTAATAGAGATGCTTTTTCTAAGTGAGGGACGTATGTAGTGAGTTCTGCTAAAGCAGAACGTGGCTCTTCAGTCGCTCTGTAACGCCAGATATCTAAATCGAATCCGTACTGCTCCCAGTGTTCAATAATTGAGGCTGTCTGGAGTTCGAGATTTGTCCACTCTTGTTCTAGACCCTCGATTTTCTCTAGAAACATTTCAGTATGCTCTAGCTTTCCTGCAATATTCTTGATTTCATCATTATTTAATTCCCAGGATTTGGAAATAGTCTCCCAACGCTCCATTGCTGACGAGTGGACATTAAACGATTGTTCAATCTCTGGCAACATATGTTCCCATTCAAGTAATTCTGAAGAACTGATTTGAACAGTTGAATGATAAGTGAATCCTTGGTCACTCCATTTCGATAAGATGGCATTCATCTCCATTAGGCGTTCTTTGAGGTGATGTGTAATTGTTTGGATGTTCTTTTCCAGTTTTTCAAAGGACTCTTTATCTTCAATCTCGATCTCTTGGGTTCGTTTTTCCAATGTTTCTGAGAGGGTTGTGTCAAATGGCTGAATTGAATTTTTTATCTCGAGAAGGATGTATTCTCTTCGGTCAGAAATCGCTTGATAGTGATCTATCTTGGTGAGTTGTTCAATAAAGTTGCCAGAAGGTTTTGTAATATCAAAGCCCTGTTGTCGTAGAATCGATAACGCCTCATTAAGCATTTGCCGCTGTCGTGCTTCGCTCTCTTCGATTTTGGAAATTTCGTGAAGTAAATCTTCGTAAGTATTTGGCTCTGCTAAAAACGGAGTTAAAAGTTGTATAGCAGGCCAACTAGATTCGTCGAAAGAAACAAATTTTTGCAGCAAATTCCAATATTTCGATTCCTTCTCATTATCTGAAGACCAAAGAGAATAATATCGATAACAAGCAGATTCCCATGGTAAATTCGTTTTACTCCATTCGGCAAATTCGAGTTCAATACCTTCAACATTGAATGGGTTTGTGAGACGGTTTGTGAATGCTTTTTCTTTGTTAGCAAGGCTCAGGCGCTTCCTTAAAGTCTCACAACGTTGGATTATATCTTCCACTTCCTCGATATCTGACAAACCAATATTATGATTAAAATGCTCAGAAATAGATTCCACATCAAACCCAGATTCAGCCCATAAGGACGTATACTCCTCTAGATTTCCGAAGGATGAAGAAGTGGTTTCATCGCTCGACATAGGCTCACCTATCGTTGCAAAATACGGCTTAGTCTTTCAATGTGAGCCGACTTTTCATGGTTTTTTGTTCAAATCAGAGGGGGTTGAAGATTGGCGGAGCCTTCTGAAATCGGCATCTGAACTGTCAATTTTACCGCAGAACATAAAGGCAGACTGTATGCTTTCTAACTAATGGAACTATTATCGATTGCTTTGTTTAGTCTATTCATCTTAACTGGGGGCGTTCTTGGATGGCAAATTTTTGTTGCTCGTGAAACACTCCAAACTGTTGTTGATCGGACATTGGTTCTCTCCGAATCCCAAGGAGCACATGCGAAACAAACTACTGAAGTTGTAACTGCTCTCCAAGAGAAAATTGAATCATATGATGCGTTAATACATGCATTACGTTCAACTCAACCAGAGATCGATCGTGGAGTCGATGCGTATCAGAATATCCGACATTTGGAAACAGAGAATGTAAACCCGCTACGTTCGTCGATTAGAGCCATTAAATCCGTTTGTTCAACTATTTCTGTTTCAAAGATCTCTCCAGACCTAACGGTCATGCAAATGTCTCTTGCAGATCGTTTGTTTGGCGTGTTAGAGTTGCGCCAGATTTCTGCCGAAGAACTTCATTTGGATGGTCGGCAAGCCCTTCAATTAGGACTCTGCGCTCTTCATCTTCAGAAAATCAATTGGGCTTCAGCTGCATTAGGTGTCGCTCATCAATCGTTGCCAGGTAATGATATTGTGTTGCAAGGACTGGAACAGATTGCTTTACTCAGATCAGACGAAGTTCTACGCCAGCATTGGTTAGAAGCCAGACTGCGTAATGATCCGGATAATCCTGAATTGTTGAGAACCCAAGCACACATTCTTGTTCGACAAGGAGACGAGGGAGCTGAAAAGGCTGTCCGCCGTTTGGAAGCTTTGGGAGTGGATACGCCGGCCGACCGATCTCTACTTTCAGGGCTGCGCCATCGCGCAGGTTCTCCGAATGAAGCGATCGAAGCAATTGAGCAGGCACTTGAAGAAGATAATCAAAAACCAGATTATTGGCTACAATACGCAATCTTGCTGAAAGGAGAAGAAGAAAATGAACGGTCTCTTGAAGCAGTGGATAGTTGTTTAAATCTCGATCGTCAAATCGGTGATGCTTGGGCTCTTAGAGCCGAATTACTGAGTATTCGAAACGGTAGAGAAGCAGAGGCTTTGAAGGCTGCTATTCACGCTGTTGCGCTTGAATGTGGTGGTGCGAAACTAATCTTGCTGAAAGCAGATTTACTTGCGGAAAGTGGAGACCTGATTGGATCAGAAACATGTCTTGAACAAGCAGTTGAAAAATTCCCTATGGATGCTGAATTACGTAGTATCGTCGCCTCAAGAAGATTGGCTGAAGGCCGAATTGAGGCTGCCCAAGTTTTGCTTGATAATACGCCTCAAATTATCGATCATCCTGAACTTCATATCGTTGAAGGGCGTCTACATCTCGCTCGAGCCGATAGGACGCGAGATGGAACAGGGGATACAGATAAGATTCTACTCTCCTCCGCAATCGAATCATTCAATGCTGCACTCTCAATGAACAGAGAACTTGGCGTTGCATGGTTAGGTCTCGCTCGAACACAACGATTGCTGAAAAACACTGATGAAGCGAGTGATTCGCTTATTCGGGCGAGGAGATTGTTGGGCGAAACTGATGCATCCATATCTGTCGAATCTGCCCTCCTTGCAATTGACATGGATGATTTGAATGCGGCAACTCGTTATATCGATGCTGCTGGAATCCAAGGAAAGAGTACAACGATTTCCTATGTTCGCGGTAATATTGCGATAAGACTAGGGGAACTCGAAAGAGCCGTTGGGCTCTATGATGAAGTCCTGGAAGAGAATCCTAAGCATATTCGAGCGCGATTAAACCGCATTAGTTGCCATCTAGCACTACATCAAGCGGTGGAAGCAAAAGCCGATGCTGAAACACTACTTTCCCTTGCACCAGAACTAACTGTCGCTGTATTTGCTCGGGCTGATGCTCAGTCAAGACTGGGGGAATGGGAAGAGGCAAAGGACGGTTTCAAGGATGTTCTTGAAGTCGCACCTCACCACCATCAAGCGCTTACAAAACTTGCAGCGTGTTACATCGCTCTTGATCGTCATGAACGAGCGGAAGCCCCTCTCAACGAAGCGCTTCGAATTGCTCCTGAGTATGGAGATGCATGGCATCAAAGAGGATTACTTTACCTTGAATGGGAACGAATGGAAAATGCGTTAGGGGACTTTGAAGCAGCTATCCGTGCAGATGGAAATCATCTTGAAGCGAGACTACGGGCGGCTGCTATCTATCATGCCCATGGAAAAACAGACATGGCTTCTGCTGCTTGGAGAGGTATACTTGCAATCGAACCCGATCATCCTTTAGCGCGAAAACGGCTAAATGAATGTGAACAGAAGTTGGCCACAACCACCACACGATGAAAAGCGAAGACCTAAGAATTAGGTCGTAAAGGACATGATATGACCCTTCTAGTTGGAGACAAAGCGCCAAATTATTCTCTTAAAAATTCGAACACTGCAGAAGGGGAAGATGTCCTCTCCCTCTCAGATTCAATTGATAATAGAGGATGTGTTGTTGTATTCGAATGCAACCATTGTCCGTATGTCGTTGCAAGTGTTGAGCGAATCAATGCTATGTCCGCATACTGTAAAGAGCGAGAAATTGGGTTTGTTGGGATCAATTCAAATGACCCTGTGAATTATCCTGCGGATTCCTTTGAAAATATGGTAAAGCGTGCTAAGAAGGGGATGCCGTATCCGTATCTCCATGATCCTACACAAGTTACTGCAACCGCCTGGGGTGCTGAAAGAACACCCGAATTCTTCTTACTTGATTCTAAAGGGGTCGTAGTCTATCATGGCCGCATGGACGATAATCCTCGAGACCCTTCTCAAGTTACCACCTCTGAATTGAAGGATGCTATTGATGCGATGGTCTCTGGAATTGCCCCCTCGGTATCATCGACTGAATCAATAGGTTGCTCAGTAAAGTGGAAGTGATTGTTTGAGCGGTTGCATACGCCAATGTGACTGGGATGATTATGACGTGTGTAGAAGCTGCGGAACCGACTATTCCCCTCCAAAAACCGAATCCCCTCCCAAAAAACTCAGGCCTTTCCATCTTGCTTTTCCTGTGATTGATCTCAAAGCGACGAAAGAATTCTACACAACGGTCCTAGGGTGCTCCGTTGGTAGAGAAAAAGAAGAATCATGTGTCTTCAAATTTTATGGCCATCAGATTGTTGCCCATCTTGTTTCAGAAATGCCTAAGTTAACAACGAAACCTGTTGATGGAAAGGAAATCCCTGCTATGCATTTTGGTCTTGTAATGGATTGGGATGATTGGCATCAGTTGAAAGGAAAGTTTGAAACAAATAAAACTGAATTTGTTGTCGGACCGTATACTCGATATGAAAACCAACCAGGCGCCCAAACTACGATGTTCATCAAGGATCCATCTGGCAATCATCTGGAGTTCAAGTCATTCAAGGATGAGGGTGCGATATTTGATTCATCATTGTGATTTATTCACTCTCTGATATTTCCTTTCTTAGAGATTCAATCTGTTGAGAAAGTTCAGTGATACTCTGGTTAATTCGACGCATTTCTGAGTTCGTTCCTTCTTCAGAATCGGCTTCTAAGGCCACAACTGTGTTCGTAAAAATAGCGACGAACATATTCAGGAAGGTAAATGTCGTCATGAAGATAAAAACAACAAAATACAATCCAACCCACCAACCTTCACTTTCAATTAAATTTCGAACAATTCCATTTGACCACGATTCTAAAGTCATAACTTGGAAAAGTGAGAAAAGTGATTTCCCTAACGAGCCAAAATAGGTTGCCCCGTCGGTTCCAGAATTTTGGAAAAGTACGGTTGAGAGCACCGCAAATACGTAAATGACAACCATGAGTAATGTAGCAACAGCCGCTAGGCCTCTAACCGAATAGAAGAGTGATTCTGCGACCAATTTTAATTCAGGTATTCTCGAAACGAGTCTAAACGCTCTAAGAACTCTAAATACCCTGAATACCCTAAAGACACCGGATGTAGGGAATAATGCTATTCCGACGATGATAAAATCAAACAAACACCAAGGATCACGGAAAAAATCGAACCTCATTGCGTATATTTTAAACAGGATTTCTGTTACAAATATGGACATAAAAATCCAATCAAGGTAAATCAAGAAATTATTTCCATTTTCTCCCCAATCATATGTTTCAAACCCGATAGAAATGGAACTGGCAAGAATTGCAATAAATACGATATTATTGAATCGTTCCGAATCAACAATTTGCCGTACTTTGGAACGCTCCAAGGGGATTTTCAAATTTTGCATAAATCTCCTTATGCAAGGAAGAATATCAACTCTTTCCCCCCATTTCTTATTCGGATGCCTATCCTTCAATTAATGGACAACGGTCATCGTCAAGTTCGATAACGTGGATAGCCCATAGATATCCGTTCCGTGCTCTGGATGTTTTTTCACTTTCTTGCATATTCTCAATAGTAAATATCTCCCTGTTCCATTATGAAAGTATTGAGCACATTCTATCAAAGAATTGAGATATGGAGAGTTGGTGGGTTAAGTATGGGGCGTGAATTCAGCATTGCATTGGGCTTTGTTTGTTTGATGTTAATGGCTCCCTTGTCTGGTTGTTTTGGTAATGAGGAATCTGGCGAAGTATCTGCCGATTCACTGGAAGTTTCACCAACGATTTGGACTGGGGGTATTTTCCAAACAGTAACCCTTGAAGCGCAAGGGGATCTCTCTGTTTTTATCCCTTATCTTGTTAAAGACCCTGTTAGTGGTTATGTGTTCAATTCCACAGTAGTGGATTTGAAGGATGGAGAAAGTGCGGAATTGTCGGTATTGGCGCCTCCAAGAACAAATAATGGCGTGTTATTGATTTCAGAGTATGGAACTGATCTTTGGCCTATACGAGAAACGAGTGAATCATGGAAAACATGGGTTGATCGTAACGGAAATTTGGATTTGTCTGGAGTGGGTGTTCGTTACATGAAGTCGGGTAATTCCTCTTCATTCTCGTATGAAGTACACAATGGAATCTCGGTTATACCTTATGAATTTATGATACAGCGCGACCAAATGCCTGCATACTCTGAGGACGAAGGTGGAAGACATTCCACTGGTGTTGTTGATGGAAGAACGACATACAATTATTTGTCAATGCTATCGGATGAAACAGCCGACCCTACTGATGTTGTAGATGGTGCTGTTGGCTATCTTGACCGTTGGGCAGGACAAGGTAATGCAGCATACGAAGACGCTGCTCTACATTTAATTCAAACACTGGAAAATTTCGGATTGGAAGTCATCACCCAGAGATTTGTCTATGATTCTCTTATGACGGGTTCTCAAAATCCAGAAGCCTACAATATCTGTGGTTATCGTTTTGGAGAAGTTAATCCCGATAAGTGGATGGTTTTTGGAGCCCACTTTGACATTGCTCCACCAATCAATGGTGGAATGTTAGATCCGCATATTTTTGGAAGAACCTATGGTACACGTGTTGGCGCTTATGACAATACTGCGGGCACGAGTATGGTGCTCACAGTTGCAGAAGCAATGGCCGGATACACCACTCGAAACACAATGGTTTTCTGTCTTTGGTCCGGAGAAGAAGGTGGAAAACGTGGAAGTGACTTTTGGACTGATGAATGGGTGAAGGAAGAGAATCCTAATGTTGAAGTTACCAATTACGTAAATCTCGACATGGCTGGTGTAAATTGGCCTGGTGGCGGTGGAGCTCCTTGTGGCAACGGCCATGGTGGAGGTGACGGAGATTGTGACCCTCAACCAGCAATAGATCCAGATGGATACCCGAAAGATGAGGAAGTTTGGCCTATGAGAGTTTACATTGGTCCGAGCTTAGATCATGATGTCATGAATCAGCCAGCAATGGTCAACCTTGCTATGTGGATTGGTTCCGATGCCATTGGCGTTGAAGAACAAATGTCCCCATTGATTGGAACTGGATATGATGCGGAAACTTGGAAGGTTGATGATTGGATGGAAAAAGATCGCCCAGAAATTATCGTTTATGAAGATACTACAGCCCGTTCAGACCATGCTACATTCCAAGATAACCTAGGAACTGTTACAATGGGCTTTGGGGGCTTAGTTGATGGATACTGGTGCTATCACCAAACCTGTGATACTATTGATGAAATGGAAGATTGGATGGATACAACAGGTAAAGATTACGGAGAGGAGCAGACTGGTAAAAGTAATCTTGTTGATGCTCTTGATACAATTACTTGGTGGGCTACATATTCATTCTTCCATCTCGATGAATCGCCGATTACCAATTCATATAACGAAGAATAATCATTAATTCATTTGTTAAAGGATATATGTTATATGCAAATATCGCGAGGAGCCCCTATGGAAGATGCTCAAACACCCCTTTTGGGTTGGGTCAAATCAAATACTTCAACTGCTAATTTGTTATCGATTATATTGCTCGTATTCGCTGCATGGGCTGCCGTTGAAATCGTTTCAAACGTTAATGGATCAGACATTCCTCCAACAACTGGTACACTCTCAAATGAAAATGATCCAGATGGTCAGCGAATCAATAATGGTTTAATCATTGGATTGGGGGCTGTAGCTGGAACAACAGGGCTCATCTTGCAACTTCTTATTACAAGGGATTCTACAGAAGGAGACGTAGATGTAGAACCCGTAGAAGACGAAGAAATCGACGAAGTAGTCGAAGATTTAATGGATGAAACTCCAGTTGAAGAAGAAATCGTTGTCGAAGAAATTATCGTCGAAGAGGAAGAAATCTCTGAAGAAGAGGAGAGTTCTGAAGAAGAGGAGAGTCTTGAAGAAGAGGAGAGTACCCCTGAGGAACAAGGCGAGGACGAATCGGAAGATGAAGCCCCGACTGGAGAAGAAAAATCTCCTATTAAAAAGAGGAAATTTTGAGGTGAAAAAAAATGTGGGAACATCGAGCAGTATCGCATAAGCAATTCAAAGCAAGTGGTAGAATTACACCTACTGAGACGTATGTCCAGTTGATGGATAAAGTTGAAGACGCCGTCAAAGAGGCTCAAAAGATGCCTTTTGACCATGAAGAATTTCTAAAGTACATTCCTCAACAAGGTCCATGGGAACCAATTCACGCAACAGATGACACCAAAGCTGATCCTCGTACCAGATATATCGGCCCTGGACGTCCAAAGCTACTCAACACAAACTTGATTTTCGGTTCAACATGGATTGAATCAGAACGATTCAAGTTTGAGCGCCGAATTTCAAGCCTTTCTGATTTCCTAAAACAGAAGACTGTCGTCAACGCAAACATGTGGACGCCAAAGCAATTGGTAACAACCCAAACTTTCTTTTTCTGTTCAACTGGTGATGAAGAGCGCCTTGGTGGTTCTCTTCTCACAGGTGAGACTATTGCTGACAACCACCCTTTCTTGGGTGGTGGCGATGAAGGTCTTGCTGAGTGGGAACCTGTTCTTTGGGGACTTGGGCACCGTGGTGTCGTTCCTGATTCAGATCCTCAAGACAAGGTCTACTATCCTTCATTGATGCATCGTGGTGTCGCTTTCAACAACAGACTTGGATGGATTCGATATTCTCCTGCAGGATTTGGAAAGGACGCAAGTGGATATCTCATGACAAAGCCAACAACATGGATTCATCCTGCTGTTGACGGAAACAGAGATACTGCAACCTCGTTTAACCTCCTTGTCAATCTCCCTGACAGAAGAATCTCATTCGGAGAAGAAGGAATCACTGACGTATTCATGACGACAGGAAAGACCTCTCTCTACACAATGATGGGAATGATGAGTTCCTCAACCGTTCGTCAAATGTTTGGAGCTGGTTCTGAAATGGTTCCTCTTGAATTCCATTGCATTGAGCCTGGACTTGATGAGTGGATTAAGAATTCAAATGATGAAGACAAATATGCTCGATTATTCGAAGTAACCGCTTGTCTCGGATACATGCTTACCGATCCTAAGGTCGGATCACTGGGCGGAGCTGCAAAGCGACGACGTCTGTTGATGTACCCTCATGACCAAGGAAACCTCTTGACTTGTGTTAACGCAAGTCAAGTTGCAGACCACGCATTGAAGTCAAACTATGCTGCTACAGTATTCACAAAACTTGACCAAGCCGACTTCATGAACAGAGTCGCACGCCGATACAAGGCATACGCTGACCTTGTTACTGCAAGTGACTTCGCAAAGGGTGCTCGATGGATCAGCCAAGCAATGATTGGAGACGACAAAATCTTGGGTCCTAACGTTCATTCTATCCTTGCCGTTCGTGGATATGACATCCTCAACCTGGATGAGTACATGGAAAGTTTCAACGATGTTTCAGCAGCTCCAGAGCGATTGATTCGAAGAGTTGTTCAATCTGTTGCAACAAACGCACTCAAGACACTGTATCCAATGGATATGCTCGGAGAGAGTAGTGGACAACAACCCTTCTCTCACATCTTTGCACCATCTGGAAGCAATGAACAAGCCCTTGTCTACTACACAGATATCCGCTTCCTCGTTCCAACATCCATCGATAAGTTGCGAATGATCACTGGCGCTCGTGGTGCAGATCGTGGCCGAATGCGTGAAGCATATGCTCAAATGACTGGTGCCGATCCAATGACTGGACTGTCAATCATCGACCTCTGCCTACCATTCCTTGCAGATCTTGGAGAAGAGTCTTGGCAAACCGGAACTGGCCTTAACGAAGATGAAATTATCGTTGAAGTCACTATGGCTGTTAATCCAGCAATTGTTTGGAAGAACCTCCTTGAGCCAACAACACTCGAAATCTTTGACTTGCCTAAGGGTAAGAAAGGAACAGCTGCAAACGTTTGGGGAGACATGTTCATGACCAACGATGCACTTCACGAGAAGATGACAAAGGACGGTCAGGGCCACTATCTCAACTTACTCCGATTGTGTTACAATTGGAGTAATGATAAGGCTCATGACATCCATGGTCTAAACTAAAGCAGCCAGCCATTTGACGAGAGTCATCGGTGAGTATGGTGTTGTCAGATAGATGATAACAGGTGTTAGGAAAACTAGGAATAATGTCCACCAGACTCCTGCGTTCCAATCCTTTACCTTCAATCCGTCTAAAGGTCCGAATGGAATCATATTGAAAATTCCGAGAAGGAGATTTGCTCCAATCCAGTATACCACTGCATCGTATACCATAGCTTGCCATACAAGTGATCCATCAGTAAGATATTCCATTGAACTGTAGTCTTGGGCACTTGTTAGGATAAAAATGAGTGCTCCTAGTGGAATTCCAACTATGAAGAGTCCTAAGTTAACAAGTGGGCCAGCGATAGCAATGTGACCATTTTGTCTTCTTGTAACAAGGCCAGCAACCATAACTGCACCAGGAGCCATGAAGAGGATACCCAAGAAGAAAGCAAGAAACATTCCGAATTGAAGTCCTTTGGGATCCGCTCTAAATTCAGCCCAACACCCATTCTTTTTCGCCACAATCTTATGCCCTATTTCGTGAAGGACAAATGCTGGACCAACTGCAATAAGCATAATTGGCATAGCGATGAGAACTTGTATCAACCACGGAGAAAACCCTTCCCTCATACCTGCTAATCCTCCTGCACTCATGAATCCTAGAGCAAGAGTAAAGGCTCCTGTAGCATAGAGAAGATGTGTTTTCTCCACCTCGCTAAAATGCCAAATTCCGCCTTTGTGAAGTTTCGGTTGAGTTTGGGACATGGCATTGAAGAATCCCTCCATTGGGTTCCGGGCTGCTGAAGGCTCATTGGCATGAACCCGGTGAATGCGTGGCTGAGAGCCTGCAAAGGGATTGGTTTCGAGAATGTCTGCTCTTGGGTCCCGAACCATGCCTTTCTCAGTCGTTGGTGCTCTTTGAAGCCTCGCTCGCGATGCACGAGACTTCATGAGGTTGAACATATAGGAACAATAGAATCTCATGTCGATGCCGCGTCGTGCAATGAAAAATATGGGCCTGCAAGCTTGCTGCCTTCGTTGCGACGAGCCGGATGATGCTGGAAGTAAGCGATGTAAGACCTGTATAGGGCATCACGAATCCATGAGAGATAGAATCGCGAAAGCCCCTCCTGATGATGCCTTCTATCAGTTCGCTAAAGAATTGTTAACTATGACTGCGGCACCACATCGCTTCGATAACGATCCTGTTCATGGACGTGCACTTGAAGAGCAGCAGATACTTGCATCAAAACTCGTAACAAAACCAAATCCACTCACAGAAGAGGATATTGTCGAAACATTTCAACAACAGCGCTCGGCAAAAAAAGGTAATCTTATCCAAGCAATTGCAAATAAAAACAAATGGAAAAACTCTCCACCGAAACCAGAGGTTGCTCGGCACATTGGTGAAAAAGCTTGGAGAGATGAAGATCTTGATGATTCGGATTATCATACAGGACGGACTGTTCCAAGTCAAAATATCCCTTCAGTTGATCGATCTGACAGAGTGGGAGAAGATGCAAAAATGGTTACTAGAGTAGATATCCAGGCGAAAGGGAAAGGTGTAGATCAGGAATTATTGGATATAATTGAATCAGAAGAAGTACAACAACAAAAACAAAAGAAAGATGATTGGAAATCTACTCTTTCTGATGTTGATAATTTATTAAATGATGATTAATACTTACAAATTTATTGAATAACATTCATTGTAATGTTTTTGTATAAAGTTAATCACTTAAGGATGTAGGAAACTCGCTGCTTACCCTTCCCTTTTGATTTCTTTCCAGTGAATTCGATTTCTCCAATCTCTGATATGTTTCGGACATGCGTTCCAGCACATGGGCACATGTCTTGCTGATCGCCTATTGTTACAACCCGAAGATCGTTAATGAACGCCGGTAAAAGATCCATATTCGTGCGTTCTTGGGGCATTATTGCGTTGATTTCATCACGTGTCATTTGTGAGTCTGTGACATCCAGTGCTTGTTTTATTTTTTCATTTACTTCGGATTGGAGTTGTAATAACATCTCATCTGTGAATTGAATAGGGTGAAAATCGATTCTTGAGCGGTCTGTGTGTATTTGATTCCCAACAGTACGAACTCCATTGAATAATTCGTATGCAATACCACTCACTAGATGTTGGGCTGTGTGCATTTTCATGTGTGCATAACGCCGTTCGAAGTCAATCAAACCAGTTACTTCGTCTCCAACCTCCAAATTAAGTGCATCATCCACTGTATGCTCAATAATATCTCTACCTCGTACTTCTGTAACGTTCAATTCACCGTTGGGGGTATTGAGAACGCCTAAGTCCCAATTTTGTCCACCCCCAAGTGGGTAGAAAAGTGTTCGATTGAGAGCAATTTTATTTTCTTCAATGTTAGTTACTGTAGCTACAAATTCTTGTTCATATGCTGCATCAATTGAAGAGAGGTAGAGTCGTTCTGTTGTCATAGATTCATCTCCATAAGTTCGTTCCATAAATTCATACCACGCAAGAATCGTTGATCACAAGACCACATTTCAGGTTGAAGTGGGAGTTTTGTCGGCATGATTTCAAGGATTTTTGTACTCGAAGATTCTTTTTTACCCTTATACCAAGACTCAGTAAGGCCATCATAACGCTCAAGATGTAATTCCGCATCCGAAAAATTGTTAATTTCGGTATCGATATGAAGAAAACCTGTAGCAAATTCTCGTTCCACGTCATAACGAATACTTACATCCGCAAGATCATGTTGTTTGGCCCATGAAATCCAGGTATCTTTTGTTGTATCGACAACACAATCAAACATATGCTGACCTTCCATTTGGCTCGCACCTTTTAGATTCACAAGAATTCCTTCTTGAGATTTTATTGAAGATGCAATTCTTGTTTTATTGAGAAGAACTACGCCTTGTTTGGCGAGTTGAATATTCATCGATTTCATAATCCATTCATGACGATACCCTGTCTCTTTTCCTTCAAAACCTTGCTCAGTTTCAAAATTTAACGGAATATTTTGCCGATTGTGAAGAAGACTAGGCCAAACATTTGGTAAACCAAATTCGGTACTATGATCAGCGATGAAGACTTTGTAACCTTCTTTGAGAGCTGAATACGCACATCCGTATGCAATAAGACCTGCACCCACGATAAGAATTCGAACTGAAATCACCTACCTAAAATGTTCAATGCGTCGACAGGGCATGAGGGAATGCAATGATCACAATATGTACACAGTTCTTGTTCTACGATTGCAAGTAGTTCTTTCATGGAAAGAGCGTTTGTAGGACAAAGGCCGATACAGGCCCCACAACCATAACACCGATCGTCATCAACGACGAACATGAGTGTTCCCATGATGGTTCCAGTGGACGCCATCATATTTGTTCTTCGTTATTTCGAATTGGTTTCAGAAGGAAAAATATTCCATAAGAAAATAATATGATTATGATTATGGAGGAATTCCAATACTATGGATAGACCCCTTTATTTCCACTGGAGAGAAATAGAACTCTTTTATGAAACAACAAAACAGAAATAAAGAACAGAAACAACAAAATCCAACTGAAGATTGTCGCGTAAAGTGTATATTATTATTGTAAAAAAAGTATGAGAATTAAGAGAAAGATCCCTTTCGAATGTTCCATTGGAAATAGAGGGGTGTGACCCACAAGTTCTTGTGTTTCTAACAAATCGTCTGAACATGGTCGTTTATGCACCTGGTCGTACAACTAAATATCCATCCTCACCACCTGATAAAGGATTGAGATATCATTATCTTGGAGGCGGTAATGAAGTCGGAAATGTGGGTATTGTGCTTGAAGACCCATCCTCAAACCGTTTGTTACTTGACTATGGTCTTGCACCTACCAAACCACCACGTTATCCCGATGAAGCCCCTTATGTATCAGATGCAGTCATCACCCATTCTCATATTGATCATCTTGGTATGGTGCCTTGGCTTGCTTCCAATCACAATACTAATTTACATGCTACTGAGTTGACTGCAGCCATTTCGGAAATGATGTGGTATGATTGTCATAAAGTATCGTCAATCGAACGGTATCCTCTGCCATGGGACAAGAGGGATATTGATATCGCTCTATCAGCTTGGAATACTCATAAATTCAATAGTCCATGGGAGCAGAACGATTGGAAAATGGAATTACATCGTGCAGGACACATACCAGGTGCAGCCATGTTACATGTAGACACAGGAAGTAAGAAAGTACTCTTTTCTGGAGATTTTGATACTCGTGATTCCCAGTTAGTTCTTGGTGCAAAGCCAGTAAAAACGGACGTTTTATTTGTAGAGGGAACTTATGGCGGCCGTGATCATCCTTCGAAAGAAGAAGAAAATATGAGATTCATCAAACGAATTTCAGAAGTCGTAGGAAGAGGTGGAACTGCACTTGTTCCAGCTTTTGCAAACGGACGAACACAAGATGTCGTCATGTTGCTTCACAAACATCTACCACATCTCGAAGTTCATGTCGATGGCATGGGGAAACGGGTTGCAAAACTACAGATGGAACATCCAGAGACATTACGTGATCCTTCTGCTCTTGCAGCTGCGTGGAGTTGGTGTAGAAGAGTTTCAAGTAAATCAGATAGGAAAAAAGCTCTTGCGGCCGATGTTATTGTATCAACATCAGGAATGCTTGATGGAGGCCCTTCTATTTGGTATCTCAACCGACTTCGTCACGATCCAAAAAACGCACTCCTTCTCACAGGATATCAAGCCAGAAACACCGGAGGTAGGCGATTACTCGAAGAAAGTCGAATTCCTATTTTTGGGAATTTAACACCCATCGATCTTGAGATAGATCAATATTCCTTCTCAACCCATGCAGGCCATAGTGAAATTGTTCAATTTGCAAAGGACTGCGAGGCTGAAGATGTTGTTATTTATCATTCAGACCCAAACATAGCACGCCCTCCATTGGCTAAAGCACTGGAAGAAAATGGACATAATGTACATGTTCCAGATAACGGCATATCCGGGCTCTTAGAATGATTCATTCAGCCGAAGAGGTTGAATATACCGACCTAAAGGGACTGTTGATAGACATGGCGGCAAAAGCACCAGGCGGAAAGAAACGCCCACGAAGGAAACGAAAGTTGCGACTCAGTCTCCGTCAAAGTAAAATCAAGAAAACTGACGATTATAGTGATAGTCTCGGTTGGTCGACAGATGTTGGCCGAACACTAGGAGATGCTCCTAAAAAAGCGGAACCTGAAACAATTTCAATTCAATGCGACATGTGCGGTTCAATGTTAAAAATTCGAAAACCGACAAGAGCCCGGTATTCAGTAACCTGCTCGTATCCAGAATGTGGAAACGTCATGTCTTTCGATTAAGATGAAACGAGCTCTTTTTATTCTCTTCGTATTCATGCTACCTTGTCTTCAGGGTTGCTTAGGTTCTTCTGAGGAAGTCTCCGACCAAACAATACGTCTTGCAACCACGACCTCAATGAGGGATTCGGGGCTGTTAGCTGAACTTTTACCAGCCTTTACGGCTGAAACTGGAATCGAAGTAGACGTTATTGCTGTAGGATCCGGCGCTGCTATGAATCTTGCAAAAACAAATGATGTGGACGTTCTTATTTCTCATTCTCCTTCGAATGAAATACAGTTTATTGAAGAGGGTTATGCGATAAACAGGACCACATTTGCCTGGAATCGATTTGTTCTTATAGGCCCAGACATACTATCTGGAAACTTAACAGAAGTAATGTCTTCTCTGGTTTATGAAAATAAATGTTTTATCTCAAGAGGAGATTCTTCAGGCACACATATCAAAGAGCAAGATGTTTGGAGAAATGTCGCAGAGAATCATAATTTATCATTTATCAACAATGAACTAGGATATCATCCAGATTGGGAGGGATACCAGTCGATTGGACAGGGAATGGGGGCTGCGATTACAATTGCCAATGAATTAGAATGTTGGACTTTATCAGATAAAGGAACTGCCTTATTTCGTTCCGATAATATCGAACTTACGATACAGGAATTTGAATCACCTGAATTAGTAAACCCTTACTCTGTCTTACTTTTAGAGAATAATAAATTATCAGAAACAGCACTCTTTAGAGATTTTCTACTCAACAGTGCAGATCTAATTGACAACTATACAGTTTCAAACCAGACTTTGTTCGAAAGCGGACCTCCATTGAATTCTGACTGAATTCAACCGATCCATTTCCCAGACTTTATTTGTTGAGCAACTTCACTATCCCCATCAATTTGTTTACCTTGATGGATAAATATCGTTCGCGTCGCTAAACGCTTGGCCTGTAGGACATTATGTGTTGCGAAAAGAACACACCCTCCGCGTTGTTTGAATTTGAGAACTTCTTTCTCAATCCTTTCGATCGATAGGCCATCGAGTTCAGATGTAAACTCATCAAGAATCAGAATTTTACGGTTCATTGCTAACGCTCTCAGGAAGACGAGCCGCTGTTTCTCTCCTCCAGACAATGTATCAGTTCGCTGCCTTTCTTTTTCTTCCAAACCACAAATTATTGCCAATTCTTTTCCGGCATCAGGTAAATGGCTGTGAACCATAATAGGTAATTTTAATTCCATAGCCACAGTATCCATCACAAGTGTTGGTTGTTGCGCAACATACGCAACATCACGACTAATTTCTGAATCACCTCCATCGAGGCCACAGACTCTTCTTAGGAGAGTAGATTTACCAGAGCCAGATTCACCCATCAAAGCAATAATTTCTCCTTCCTTTAATTCTAATGAATAGGAATCTAAAATCTTAATTCCATCTTTTTCTACATTCAGATTTTCGAGCCTTATATCGAAGTCCTCAAACGATTCAACATCACGCTTCTCTTCTCCAAAATTACCACGTCCAAAGAAATGAACACGCTGTAATAATTGGATGGAAAGCGCAACAACTAATGACAAAACGAGAAGAACACCACCGAGTTGTAATGCCGTGTCCATTTGCCCAATCGAAGTTTCAAGAACCACACTCGTCGTGAGGACTCGTGTTTTTCCAGCTATGTTTCCACCGACCATCAAAACGGCACCAACCTCTGCAATAGCACGTCCGAAACCCAACAAAATAGCGTTAACAATACCTTTACGAGCACAGTACATTTCAAGCATAATCCGTCTAGCCTTTTTCACATTCATGACTCGAAAAACATCTCGCTTATCCTCTGAAACACGTTCTAATGCGCCCCATGCAACTCCTAGAATGAGCGGAAAAATAAGGAGAGTTTGGGCAAAAATCATACCTTCGATTGTGAACAACCAGTTGAGATCTGATAGTAACCCATCTTTTGAAAGAGCGAGATAAACCATGACCCCAACGACTACCGGAGGCAATCCATACAGAGCTTGTATGATGACTCGTAAAACTTCTTTTCCCTGCCATTTCGAATTTGCTAGGATAAGAGCAAAAGCGAGAGCAAAAAGAGTTGCGATTATTGTAGCAGTCCCACTTGTGACCAGGGTTCGTACGACCACATCCCACACACTTGAAGAAGAGACCACGTTCTCCCCAAACGAGACAAACCTTTGAGGTTGGCGAACCGACCCACAGCCTGAAGCACACCCATCGGAGGTCCAAAAATGTCTGAAACTCCATACTATATTTCACTCGAAGAAGCGATAAATATCGCAAATAAATCCCCACTCAACATCGAAACAGAACAGGTATCTTTAGACGAAGCCCATGGTAGAATACTTGCTACTGATTTATCTTCAAAGGTAAACGATCCGCCTTTTGATAATTCAGCTATGGATGGCTTTGCGGTACGTTTCGAGGACACTAATACAGCGCCAACAACCCTTTCAATTGTTGCGACATCACAAGCAGCAGCTTCAGAAGATTCAATTTCGATTTCAATTGGTGAAGCAGTTCAGATTATGACTGGAGCTCCACTGCCTAAAGGGGCAGATGCAATTATCCCAGTTGAAGCATGTACTGTTGATGGGGATTCAGTCACACTCAATCAACCTTCGAAACCAAATTTCATTCGTCGCTGTGGCGAGAATATCAAGAAAGGAGTTGTTGGTCTGAAAGAAGGAAGTCATCTATCTCCCCAATCGATTTCAATGTGCGCTACAATGGGATATGATCTAGTTCCAGTCGTTAAGAAACTCAAGATCGGAATAATATCCACTGGTGATGAACTCAAATCCCCAGGAGAAACCCTTTCATTTGGAGAAATATATGAATCCAATTCATACGGCCTTTCAGGCCTTGTAAAAGCCCTTGGCCACACGCCGATTCGCTACCCATCAGTTGTCGATTCGTTGGATGATTTACGAAGTCAATTCAATCAAGCATCTTCTGAATGCGATCTTTTCCTTACCTCTGGTGGTGTTTCTATGGGTGAATGGGACTTTGTTCGTAAACTCATGGAAGAGGAAGGTAACGTCGCTTTTTGGAGAGTGCGTATCCGCCCCGGGTCACCTCCGCTTTTCGGACATTGGAATGAAACCCCGATGTTCGGGCTTCCAGGAAATCCAGTCAGTAGCCATGTTGTTTTTCGTATGCTTGTGACTCCATACCTTCGTGATTCACTTCAAACCTCTTTCCCAGTCGATCGTATCGTCCACGCTAAATTATTGACCGACGTCCGTTCAACAAATGACTGTCTAACTCTTCGAAGAGTAACACTCCTCTCCACTAAAGATGGTTTTCTTGCTGAGCAACCCAAACACCAAGGTTCAGGAAACATCGATAGTTTATCTTCTGCAGATGGCCTTACCTTACTTCAACCAGGGCAATCTGGTAAGACTGGGGAATGGATTGAAGTGCTCTTGCTCTGAGGTGAATGTATGCGAGTAACTGTTTCAGAGGAAGGGGCGTTACTCGACCATCTCAAAAAAATGCAACCATCTGCAAGTAACAACGTCTTACGTAAAATGCTAACAGGTCAACGTATTCAAGTCGATGAAAGCGTTATTCATAGAGCAAAGCACATCGTCCTCGTGGGTCAAATCATTGAAATTCTACCACGACCAAAGATGACCATAGAAGAGAAACAAGAAGTTTCAGCAAAACAGCACGATTTGGATATTATCCATGAGGATGAACATATTCTCGTTGTTTCAAAACCCGCTGGTCTCCTTTCGGTTGCGACAGATAAACTTGAACACTACACACTCCACAACAAATGCGTTGAATATTGCAAAACAAATGATCCAAGGGGCTGGTGCTTCATTGTCCATCGTCTGGATAAGGCAACTTCCGGCATCATGATATTTGCTAAAAATGAGAATTCAAAACGATACCTTCAGGATCAATTCGCAGAGCGTCAAGTTCATCGAGATTATGTTGCCCTTGTTGAAGGCCTTGCTGAGGATGGAAGCGCAACCCATCATCTTGTAGAAGATAAGACATTGAGAGTTCACATATCTGATGTAAAGACCAAAGATAGTAAAATTGCTATAACTTCCTGGCAAGTGATGAAATCAAACGATATTGCAACACTCCTACACGTTTTGATTGAAACAGGTAGGCGCCACCAAATCCGCGTCGCTCTAGCAGATCATGGAACTCCAGTCGTTGGGGATCGAATGCATGGTGCTGAGACCAACCTACATGGGAGGATTTGTCTCCATGCAACCGCACTTGAATTCCTTCATCCATTCGATGATGAACCAGTTCGTTTCGAATCAGAATATGATGTGGCGTGGAACCACGGATTGAAGAACCCTTGACAACACGCTACCTTTGTTCCTATGGCTGTAAATCACGAGTGGATAGAGGTGCGAGGTGCTCGCACACACAATCTACAGGACATCGATGTTAAACTTCCAAGAGGGAAGTTTGTTGTTATTTCAGGTGTTTCAGGATCAGGAAAATCAAGTTTAGCATTCGACACCCTCTATGCAGAGGGACAACGAAGATACGTAGAATCTCTCTCATCCTACGCACGTCAATTCATTGGGCAGATGAAGAAAGCAGATTGTGATGGAATTGAGGGCCTTTCGCCCGCTATTTCAATCGATCAAAAACAAGGTTCACACAATCCGAGATCAACGGTTGCAACAGTGACGGAAATTCAAGATTATCTCCGACTTCTCTGGGCACGAATAGGGAAGCCACACTGCCCAGAATGCGGTCAGGAAGTAGCAAGGCGAACAGTGCAAGAAATCGTTGACGATATTTTTTGGAACTACGAACAACACACCATCGCTGTTTGGAGCCCAGTTGTTCGAGCCAGAAAAGGAACACATGCTGAATTGTTCAGACAATTTGTTGAGCAGGGATACATGCAGGGCCGAGTCAATGGACATGAAGTTGACTTCGAAAAGCCACCGACACTTGACAAGAATATGCGCCACGATATCGATGTCCGAATTGATCGTTTCATTCTCTCAAGGGAGCGACGCCAGCGAACAACAGAAGGCGTAGAAAACGCATTACGTCTGGGTGGAGGCGCACTTGCTGTAACCAGTTTACGTACTCCTTCAAAACCAGAACAACTCGAGGGAAATAATCGTCCAGTACACAATGAAGGTGACACCGTTTCATGGTCAGAAGACTTTGCCTGTCCTGAACACGGGGCATTTATGCCAGAATTATCCCCCAGAGTCTTCTCATTTAATTCACCACTAGGGGCTTGCCCAGACTGCCAAGGGCTTGGAATCCAGAGACAATTCAATCCAGACTTGATCATTGACGATACACTTGCAGTGTCGAATGGATGCGTTTTACCATGGCGCCAATCAATGTCTCCTGGATGGTATAAGAAATTGTTACAACAAGTATGCGAACATTATGGCATATCGACGACAGTTCCATTTGGCCTCCTCGATGAAGATTCTAAAGACATCTTACTTCACGGATCAGGCTCAACAATAATCCACTTCCATTTTGAATCAGACAACGGCTCAGTCTACAAGATGAATCGGCCTTGGGACGGAATCATCTCCCGACTTGAACGGACCTATTCTGAAACATCTTCGGATCGCACTCGAAATCGGCTCATAGCCTGCATGACAGATCTTGATTGCCATGCTTGTAACGGCGAGAAACTCAACCCAGCAGCGCGTTTCGTAACCGTTGGTGGAATACGTCTTCCAGAAGTGAGCCGCAGCTCTGTCCATGAAGCATATCAACTCATCAAAGCCTTGAATCCTGAAGCAGATGGGCCGCCTGAACAATATGCTGACGTTTTAGAACCACTCAACGATCGATCACTCTTCATTGGAAATGAAATTCTTAAGGAAATCGAAAACAGACTTAGTTTCCTCGATAGCGTAGGGCTTGACTACCTAACACTGGATCGTAAAGCAAACACCCTATCTGGAGGGGAAAGTCAGCGTATACGATTAGCGACTCAAATAGGTTCGAGGCTAACCGGCGTCATGTACGTTCTCGACGAACCTTCTATTGGACTTCATCAGAGAGACAATGAACGGCTATTGGAAACATTACGCGAACTCACTACATTAGGCAACACTCTCCTTGTCGTCGAACACGATGAAGATACATTACGCCAAGCAGATTGGATTTGTGATTTAGGCCCAGGAGCAGGTCTCGAGGGAGGCCACATCGTTGCAAATGGAATACCAAGCAAAGTCATGAAAGCAAAGGATTCCGTTACAGGAGCATATCTTTCAGGAAGACGTTCAATAAAGGTTCCAGAAACAAGGCAAAAACCCTCAAAGAAATGGCTCACAATCAAAGGAGCAGAGCACAACAATCTAAGCAATATCGATGTTAAACTGCCGCTGGGCTGCTTTACATCTGTTACAGGAGTTTCAGGCTCGGGTAAATCCTCCCTCATCTCAGGAATCTTAGCCCCATCTCTTCAACGATACCTTCACAACAGCGAAAAGCTCCCAGGTAAACACAAAGAAATCAAAGGTTTAGAACACGTTGACAAAGCCATCATCATCGACCAGTCGCCTATTGGTAGAACTCCTCGTTCAAACGCAGCAACTTACACCAAGGTCTTTGACGAAATTAGAAAACTCTTCTCGAATACAACCTTGGCAAAAGAGCGAGGTTACACTCCTGGAACCTTCAGTTTCAATGTGAAAGGTGGACGATGTGAAGCATGTTCTGGAGCAGGATCGATAAAATTAGAAATGAATTTCCTTCCCGATGTTTGGATTGAATGCGATATCTGTAATGGAAAGCGATACACAAGAGAATGTCTTGAAGTGACATGGAAAGGAAAGAACATCCACGATGTATTGCAAATGCCTGTTGGTGAAGCGGTAAAATTCTTTGAACATCATCGTAAAATCCACCGTACACTCGAAACTCTTCATTCAGTTGGCCTCTCTTACATTCGTCTTGGTCAACCGGCAACAACTTTGTCGGGCGGGGAGGCTCAACGTGTGAAACTTGCAAGTGAATTACGCAGACCTCCACACAAACATACGGTTTATATTCTGGATGAACCAACTACTGGATTAGCATTTAGCGATGTTCAAATGCTCATCGATGTTCTTCTCGAGTTACGATCGAAAGGTCATACAGTGATCGTTATTGAACACCATCTCGATGTTGTAAAATGCAGTGATCACGTTATCGATCTAGGTCCGGAGGGTGGCGACCGAGGAGGCCAAATTGTTACCGCAGGAACGCCTGAAGAAGTGGCTAAAGAAGCCAATAGTTTCACAGGAAACTTCCTCAAAACTCTTCTTTCTTCCCAGTAAAGCCCGCCGTAGTGTTCAAAGAGCGTATGCGATGAACTCTGTTTGGGTCGGAAGCAATGACAGTCCACGATGTTCGAATCGAAGTCACGCCTTTGCAGACTGAAGGAATGCGAGATGTACGCGGAGACGTTGTACGTCGGCAACTTATTGCTGACCATGGAATTGACGTTGGGACCGTTCGCAGCATCTGCGGATATCTGATCCGCAGTGAATATGATGCGTCATCAATATCACCTCGCATACAAGACATCTTTTCAGACCCAATTATTGAATTTGGAGCAGTTGACGCTTCAGTAATTCATGATTCAACCTTCTTCCCCCAATCACCTTCTCTTTGTGTAACAGTTGGCTTCAAGCCAGGCGTTACTGATAATCCGGGTGCTGCAGCAAATGATGGATTCCAAGTACTCTTCCCAGACGTAAACGCAGCGATATCCACCTACACCACATATGTGTTTACAAATCTTCCAGAGACTGTTGATAATGCATGGCTTGCCTCAACCCTCCACAATCCACTTATCGAACGAGCAATCTTGGTAACACGTGACGATCTCTCCTCTGGAACTGCCTCAGTAATCACATTTCCAGAGAGGCCAGAAATCGTACGACAATCTCCCTCAATCATTGATCTAGAAGTGGCGAATGAAGAACTCATCCGCCTATCTGTTGACGGTTTGCTCGCTCTTAATCTTACAGAGATGCAGGCGATACAAGCACACTATCGAATGGCCGAGCACCAAACCGCTCGCCATTCAGTGGGAATTTCAACAAATGCTCCTACAGATGTTGAATTGGAATGTCTCGCACAAACTTGGAGCGAGCACTGTAAACACAAGATTTTTGCAAGTAAGATCCATCACATCGATACTGAAACAAATGAAGATTCTATCATCGATTCACTCTTCAAAACACACATCATGAACCCTACTCATGATATGGCAAAAGAAGTTGATTGGCTTCTCTCAGTGTTCCATGATAACTCAGGAGTCATAGCATGGAACGATGATTGGAGCGTCTGTATGAAAGCAGAGACACACAACTCCCCCTCAGCTCTCGACCCATACGGAGGTGCTATGACAGGCATCGTTGGCGTGAACAGAGATATTCTAGGGACTGGACTTGGTGCTCGACCGATTGCAAATACAGACGTCTTTTGCTTTGGACCTCCAACATGGACAGGAGAATTACCATCGACGCTTTTCCATCCTTCACGTGTTCTTCGTGGTGTTCATGCAGGGGTTCGAGTCGGTGGAAACGAATCTGGAATTCCAACAATCAATGGTGCCATCGTCTTTGACGAACGCTATATTGGCAAGCCATTGGTCTACTGTGGAACAGTTGGCCTCATGCCTCGCCGTCTTGCAGATGGCCGAGAAAGCCATGAAAAGAACCCAACTCCAGGTGATGCAGTGTACATGGTTGGTGGCCGGGTTGGCTACGATGGAATCCATGGAGCTACATTTTCTTCTCTTGAACTGACAGATGAATCACCATCAAGCGCTGTACAAATTGGAGATCCAATTACTCAAAAGAAAATGATGGACATGATTCTTGAAGCACGTGATGCATGTTTAATCACCTGCATTACCGACAATGGGGCGGGTGGACTTTCTTCATCAATTGGTGAAATGGCCGAATACACAAACGGATGTGAAATCGATTTAGGAAAGGTCCCACTCAAACAAGAGGGGCTTTCATCATGGGAAATTCTCGTTTCAGAATCACAAGAACGTATGACAGTAGCAGTGGCTCCTAAAGATATTGAAGCCTTTGAAGCACTTGCAGCACTTCATGAAGTAGAAGCAACAATAGTTGCAGAGTTCACAAACACAGGGTATTTCCACGTGAAGCATGGTGAAGAAACAGTAGCCTATCTCCCAATTGAATTCCTACACGATGGCGTTCCCCAACTTGAGTTGGAATCAGAATGGATTCCTCCAGTTCAGCCAGAATTCAATCCGCCAACATCTCTCGACAACACAAACCTGCTCGTGGAAATGCTTGCACGACCTAACATTGCTTCTAAGGAAACATGGGTGCGCCAATATGACCATGAAGTCATGGCACAAACTGCAGTCAAGCCGTTTGTTGGAAAGGAACGAGATGGCCCTGGTGATGCAGGCCTCATTGCTCCAATTCATGGCGATCCTCAAGGAATTGTTGTTTCATGTGGAATCGCCCCAAGGTATTCTGATATCGATGCAGGAGCCATGGTTGCAGCTGCAATTGATGAAGCAGTACGAAACGCAGTCTGTGTAGGTGTTGATATCGATAAAATGGCTGGACTTGACAACTTCTGTTGGCCTGATCCAATCGAATCGGAAAAGACTCCAGATGGTAAATTCAAACTTGCTCAACTTGTTCGAGCAAATCGAGAATTAGAGCGTGTTTGTCGAGCATATCGTCTTCCATGTGTCTCAGGTAAAGATTCGATGAAGAACGATTACGGTGTTTGGCCAAACAAAATTTCTATCCCGCCAACGATGCTTTTCTCCCTCTTCGGAAACCATGTTGACGTACGAAATACAGCCACATCAAATTTCAAACAACACGGACAGCGCATCTATTTAGTCGGAAACAGTAAGAATGAGTTAGGTGCTTCAGAAGTCGCTTATCATCTAACTGAGAAGAACCTCACAGAAGGGATAGGAGGTAGTGTACCTCGCTTACCTGAACCAGAACGCCAACTCGATATTTATCGTAGGCTCTCGAAAACCATCCAAGATGGATTGATCCGAACTGCGCACGATTGCAGTGAAGGTGGCCTTGCCGTAACCGTCGCAGAAATGTGTATTGGTGGGCGATTAGGAGCGATTATCGATATTGATGGAATAGGAGAAGGAGATTCATTTTCTCGACTTTGGAGCGAATCTCTTGGAAGAATCGTTGTTGCAGTTGATTCTGAACACGAAATGCAATTCATTGAAGCTATGAGCGATGCAGACATCCATCTGATTGGAATGGTCACTGATGCACAGAACCTCATCATCGAAGACGGCTATGACGAATTAATTCAAGCGAACATTGCTGATTTAACCAAGTCATGGAAAGAAGCACTCGATATGACCGGAGGGGTCTGAATGAGCGATAATGTACGTGTAGCAGTTCTCTTCGGTTTTGGAATTAACTGCGATCGTGAAACAGCAGCCGTATTCGATATGGTTGGTGGCACTTCTGAACGCCTTCACGTCAACCATCTCGTACATGGGAATCGAAGTTTGGAAGAATTCGATATTCTCGCAGTTCCTGGTGGATTTTCATTTGGAGACCATCTTGGCAGTGGTCGTCTACTAGGGAACCGTCTTCGCTTTGCACTAAGGGAACAACTTCAGAAATTTGTTAGTTCAGGAAAACCGATTATTGGTATTTGTAATGGATTCCAAGCCTTGGTTAAGACAGGCTTACTCCCAGGTCCAGAGAATGCATCACTTGAACCTGATTTGATTCAACGTGCAAGTCTGACACTCAATAATACTGGACGATATGAGGACCGTTGGGTTACATTGGAATTTGATTCTGAGAGCCCATGTATATGGACAAAAGGGATTCAGCGTATTGAATGTCCAGTACGTCACGGAGAAGGGCGTTTCGTCATGCCAACAGAGACTGAACTTGATCGCCTCTCAACAAATCACCAACTAACAGTGCGTTATGTTGACCCATCCACTGAAATGGGTTCTGAAGTTTCGGATGACTTACTACCATTCCCTCTGAGTCCAAACGGAAGTATGCGTAACATTGCTGGAATATGTGATCCAACAGGGCTTGTTTTCGGTTTAATGCCACATCCCGAAGCATTCTACACCATGTGGCTCCACCCCGAACACACATCAATGAGTCTAAATGAGGATGAATGGGAAGGTTCAGGGCTTCAGATATTCAGAAATGCCGTTGAGTACGTTCGAAGTCAACGGTGAGATTCAATGCGTCGTCGCAAAGACATCGACCAATTACGAGGCGTTGCGATTCTCCTTATGGTGATGGTACATTCTGCTGCTACATGGGCTCCATCTGATGCTTCAACAACGAACATTCTTGCTCTTGTTATTGGAGGCCTAGGGGGCTTAGCAGCTCCGTTATTCGTTACAGTTGGGGGATGGGTTACGGTTCAGTCAAAATGGACGTTACGAAAGGCGTTAATCCGATTTGCGTTTCTTTATGCTGCACAAATACTCGTTAACATTTCTGCACCACAACGATTTGATACCTTCTCACCAGGAGTTCTCACCTTATTCGCTCTACTCTATCTAACGGCTCTATTGTGGGTCCGAATAAGTAAAAATATACAAGCAACAATTCTGGTTGGAATTGGTATTCTTACACTGAATCAAATTCTCCTTTCAGGACATGAAGCAATGGATTGGGACGATCGAACCTTTGTTGGAGAGGCGCTCGAACATATCAGACACCTTTTGCTGACAGGAACGTATCCTCTTTTACCTTGGATTTTGTTTTCCCTCTTCGGAGCATCACTCAATAATTTCAATCCATCTCGAAGAAATTTACTGACCCTCGGTGGAGGTGGATTTTCTATTAGTGCTTATTTCTTGTACGAGTCAATACAGGAAGGAATACCGTTTGCCCAACCTTCAGGTGAAGCAATGTTGACATTCTTCCCAGCAAATACCGCTTTCCTGATAGCAGCACTAACAGGGGTACTTCTCATCTGGGCAATGCTCGAGAATAAGGATTCAAGGATAGGCCTTCATCATTTAGGAAGGCTTTCTTTGACGCTTTACGTTGTTCACTTTATTCCTCTAAGCATATTTGCTAATGCAAACTTAGGGCTTGCTTCTGCGAGTGTATTGGTGCTTGGATATACGTTACTTTGGTGGCCACTTAGTTCGGTTCACCAGAGGCTATTCCCAACACGATCACTTGAGAGTATGTTGCGAAGTATGACTGAGCAAAGATAAGGAAGAGGGCGCTTAGAGCACCCTCTTCCAATCTTGTCCTATTGCGATGAATAACTCAATCAAGCATTCATTGCTTCGGTTGCTTTCTTAGCACCCATCCATGCAACAATACCGAATCCGATCTTGTTGATCATGTCAGCAACGTTGTATGCAATACCCATCCAAAGTTCTCCCTTGGCTCCGACGTCGATAATATCGACTTCTGGGCTGAAGAGGTAACCAAGTGGGTAAATGATCCATCCAACGAGGATGAATGTACGAAGTGCATCTGTACTCCACTTGAGCTCGTCTCTGATTTTGCTGTTATCAACACCAAGACCGTCGTATAGGCCGAATGGAAGTCCTGTGGCGACCATAATCATAGCCCAACCGACTCCTCCGAGGATGAGAGCGAGCATACCGTTCATGAGGCCTGCTTCACCAAGATATCCGAAACCAATCATAACGAGGGCACCTGTGAAACAGATACCAGTGAATCCAAGTCCAGCGAACTTGGCGTCGGTGATTGCATCCTTGCCGACAAGGCTAGGGAATTTGAGAGCCATCAATGGAACTGTAATGATCCAGTCCATGTAACGGTACTCGACGGAGACGACTTGGTGATCTACGTAGACACCACGCATGTAGTAATAGTGGAACGCAGCAATACCAACAATCAGTGCAGAGATTGTCATTGTGGTTCTGTATTCCTTAGCAACGTTGCTTCTTTCGCTCATGAAGAAGACGAAAGCTGCACCCATTGAGATGTAACCAACGAAGAAGAGGAAGAAGGTGACAAGTTGTAGCCCGTCGTTCTCTCCATCATTCAACCAGTCTACTGTAGCTGGGTTTGTGGTCTCTGCAGCAACTGGAAGTGCAATTGCAGTAATTGAAAGCATCAAAACGGCGAATATAACGCTGTTGCGACGGTTCAACTTTAGGCTTTTTAGTTTAGTATCGCTATGATTTAGCATCTTACTCAAGGTAAAGCAACACAGCCGCGGATATATATTTTTGTGTTATAAATCCATCATTTATTCTATATTACTACCAGTCTGAACGCGCCACAGAGCCGCATATTTTCCATCCATATCCAGCAAATCATCATGAGTTCCATGTTCAATTATTGATCCATCTTCAAATACCAAAATCCGGTTTGCATTTCTTACTGTTGATAACCGATGAGCAACGATCATTGTTGTTCTATCTCGGCTAATCTTTGCGATACTTCTCTGCAGGGCAGCTTCAGTTTCATTATCTACAGCAGATGTTGCTTCATCTAGAATAAGCAATGGAGCATCCTTCAGGATTGCTCGAGCAATCGCAATTCGTTGCCTCTGGCCTCCAGATAGGCGATATCCACCTTCTCCAACCAATGTATCCCATCCTTTAGGGAGTGCTTCAATGAAATCAAATGCTTCTGCAATTACAGCAGCACCTTCGACTTCTTTGTCCGTTGCATCCTCTTTACCATAACGAATATTTCCACGAATGGTTGTCGGGAAGAGCGTCACATGTTGAGAGACCAAGGCGATAGAATCGCGTAGTGAAGAAAGCGTGTAATCCGCTATTGAATTATCACCCCAGACAATTTCACCTTGTGATGGTTCAGCAAAACGAAGTAAAAATCGTGTAAGCGTTGTTTTCCCAGAACCAGTAGTCCCGACAACTCCAATTGTGGTTCCAGATTCAATTTTCATATTGAAATCAGTAAACAATTCATCTCGTTCAGGATATGCGAATGAAACATTCTTGAAGAGAATGGAATCTACCTTAGCATCATCTCTATTGAGGGTTTTATCTCCGTCGGTAATCGAACTTGGACGTTCTAAAAGGTTGAGAATTCGTATTGAAGAAGCCATTGCTCTTTGATAGAGATCGAATGTTTCACCAAGACGCGTGAGAGGCCATAACAAACGCTGTGTCATGAAAACCAGAACAGAATATGCACCGACTGCAAGAACGCCATCGAGCGCTAACTTACCACCAAGGAGCAACGTTGCCGTAAAACCAGCGAGAATCGCCATTCGAATGAGAGGCACGAATGCTGCTGAAAGGCGAATAGCGGATTTGTTTGCACTTCTGTAGGCTTCTGATAACACTTCCAATCGTACTAATTCTCTCTCCTCATTTGTAAAGGATTGAATTGTCGCCATACCGGTCAAATCATTTTCGAGAAGGGCGTTAAGTTGTCCAGCAGTATGGCGGACTTCTTGGTAACGGGATTGGAGTTTTTTCTGATAAAGAAATGACCCCCACAGGATTACAGGTATCGGAAGTACAGCAAAGAGGGCAATTTCCCATGAGAGGAAAAGGAATACAGAACCAACAACAATGACTGTCGTTGTCACCTGTAAGAGGTCATTTGCACCTTTGTCAAGGAACCGTTCTAATTGGTTGACATCATCATTCATGACAGCAAGAAGATCTCCTTTTTGATGTTCATCAAACCAAGCCATTGCCTGATGTTGAACGTGGTCGAAGGTCACGAGACGAAGATTATGCTGTACGGTTTGAGCTAAATTTCTCCATAATATGGCGTAAAAATACTCGAAGAGAGATTCCAGCCCCCATATTACAAATGTGGCAACTGCGAGGATAAGAAGCTGATTCCATGGATCGATAATGCCCCAATCAGCGAGTAAAGAATCTTCTTTTCGCACGACAACGTCAACAGCAACCCCAATTAACAAAGGAGGCGCTAAATCCCAAATTTTGTTCAGAATAGAGCAAAGTATAGCGAGACGAATTTTACCCTTAGGAGCATCAGAACGCTTGAGAATACTGCGAAGAGGCTTCTCAATGGTTTCCATGAATCTTCGCTACAGGCTTGAGTTTGTGAAGTCTTGCCACACAAAAATGAAACAAGTCTAATTGGTATTGCACAAGAATATAATTATGCATAACAAACTCTCATCGGAATGAAATCCTTTACCAACCGAGTCGCCTACAGGTAGGCAGAGGGTGTTGGAAATGTGGACTGATGAATCGCCTATGCTCTCGCCTCAAAACGGGAAAACGAGGCATATCACACTCATCGACCCAGATAAACAGTCTCCAGAAGTAGCGGCTAACAGAGCGTTGGTTGCAGTCGAATGTGGTACATCAACAATATTCGTTGGGGGTTCAACCAATACTGGAAACGACCTCGTTCATGCGACTTGCCAAGCAATACAAGAGGCATTAGAATTACGAATCTTTGCTGCAAGCCAACATCCAGATGCAAATGAAGAGATGTGGAATGTGCCTGTGATTCTTTTCCCAGGTGGAGCGCACGCTATGTCAAGTAGTGCTGATGGGATTCTTTTCATGATGCTCATGAATAGTCGTTCTCGTCGTTTCTTAATCGAGGAGCAACTTGCCGGCGCCCCACTTATTGACCAGTATGGGATCAAACCAATTCCTACTGGTTACATTGTATGCGCCCCAGGCGGAAAGGTGGGGGAAGTTGGAGATGCAGATCTTATTCAATCAGATGACATGAAGGCCGTATCAGCATATTGCAAGACTGCTGAAATGTATGGATTCTCGACAATCTATCTCGAAGCAGGTTCTGGCGCTTCGCAACCTGTTCATGTTGAACTCATTCGAACCGCTAAATCATCAAGCAAGTGCACACTTATTGTTGGTGGAGGAATTCGAACCTCAAAACAACTCTTAGCTGCAGCAAACGCTGGTGCAGATTACATTGTTACAGGAACAATTACCGAAGAACACGATTCACTTGAAAGTTTGAGAGAGCAATTACACTCACTCATCAGCGTTCTCTGATTCCTCATCAAAGAGAACAGGATCGCCGCTTCCACCTGGAGAAGGAGGTCTTGCTTCATCGACATCCATTCCACTCGGCAGTTCGCCTTCGCCAACATCGAGTTGGACGCGTCCACCCTCTGCGAGGTGTTGCATTTCATCAGGAGATGGCGTTGAAAGAGTTCGTTTTACATCAGGAGAGTTTGCGTACGCTTCTCTCTTGGCTTCACGGGCATCATGGCCACGAACCAATGAAAGCGAATCTGCAAAGACACGGCCTACAACTTCTCGAGTACGCTCGCCTCTACGAACGCTGTCAACTTCTTGCATAGCAACTTGATTTTGTGATTCTAATTCTCTTATCTCGGCAACACGGTCTGTGAGTGCTGCCTCAAGGTCAGTGATTGTGAGTGACATCTGTTGAATTCGCTCATCACGCTCAAAGACATCTGTATGGAGTCGGCGTTCACGACGTCGTAGAGATTCATACTCACGGTTTCTTTCGAGCAGACGGCGCTTCATTTCCTCAATCTGTTCAACCAAATAATCGTGTTCTGCCGAAACAGAACGTGGACCTTGCATAACTCGCTCAAGTTGTTCTTCAAGATCTGCTAATCGTTGGTCTCGAGCATCGAGCAATCCTCGCATACGATCAGCGATGTCTCTTAATCGCTGACGTTCTTCTTCGAGAGCATTATTCGCTGCTACTTCCGCTTCGTAATGTGCAGTTTGCTCGTCAAGTTTGTTCTTGAGCGAGCGAACTTCGTCAGCTGTGACGGATGTGAGTCCAGCATCAGCAGCTTTCTCTAAAGCCTCAACCATCAAACCCATTCGACCTTCCATCTCAGAAATAACATCATCTTGAGATACACTAAGGTCTCGTAGTTGAGCAACTTCTTCATGGAGTGAATCTTGCTGTTCCTTAGAAAGCGATGATGCTTGAGCATCAAGTTCTGCGCGACTGTCACTGAGTAATCGCTCAAGATGAACGATTCGTGCATCTGATTCCTTCAATTGCTCGTCTGCTTGGTGCAAACGCTGAATTTCAGGAGCGACTTCATCTTCACGTTCAGCAAGATCGAGTTCTAGAACACGGAGACGTTGTTTAATTGTAACAACCTCTTCATTTCGTCGTCCCAATTCATCCCAAGCAATGAGAACCTCTTCGACGAGTTGCTCAATAGGATATCCTTTGAGCATGCCTTCAAGCGCAGCTCTGTCATTACCAGAGGATTGGCTATGGTTAGAGCCTGAATTTGCAGCGCCGAGCGTCATACAGTAACCTATCGAGACACAACCACTCTTGAACCTTCCCTGTCAGAGAAGGGCTAATAGCCCCGATTTTAAGGTAAAAACAGCGAACCGAATCAGTTGATTGCGGTGTACATGTCATCAGGCATTTCGCCAGCGAGCATGAGGGCACCTTCTGCAACCTTTTCAAGTGGGTTTTCAACACACCAGACGTTGACGTCGCCGATGTCTGAGATCTCTCGAGCGACACGTTCTGCAAGTCCATCAATGAGAGAGCCTCCACCAGAGAGGATGATGTTGTTTCGAAGAACTGGTTGGTATTCAGGGTCAGCTTCAGCAACAATTCTCTTGATTGCATTTCCGACCTTTGGGATGAGGAGTTCACAAGCCTCTAGAATCAAATCGCCGATATCGACAGTCTGATTCTTTCCATCAACGCTGAGATTGACTTCAACGGTGCGTGAATCTCCACCTACGTAGGAGGATTCTTCCTTCCACTTTCGAACCATGTCCTTAGTAATCTGGGCGCCAGTGAATTTCTTTGAAATCAGTGTCATCAACTCGATGTCGAGCCAATCTCCAGCTTCTTGGATTGTTACTTGGTCTTCATCAGTAGGGAATGTTCCGTGGATACGAGCGATGTCAGTTGTACCTGCGCCGACGTCAACAACGATTGAACCGCCAATTTCGCCGATACCGAATGCTGTTGCGAATGGTTCTGTAACGACCATGATTGCGTTTACTTGTCCACGAAGTGTGGCAACGAGATTACTCTTGTCAGTAAATGAAACGTGGCTTGGGGAGCAAATAACTCCGAAAACTTCGTCGTATTCTTCAGGATCGACTGTTTCGATGAGGTGCGAAACAAATGCCTTAGCAGCAGCCAAGTTTGCTTCATCATCTTGTGCAACACCAGCGGCCATTGGGCGGTATAGGTTACATGCAAGTTTGTTCTTCAAAGCATCAGCTCCGAAGAGAACATCGCGCTTCAAGAAGTTACGAGCCACAGGGTCTTTTGGTCGTCCTACGACTGTCTCAATAGAGTGCATAGCGCCAGCGCTGGATGCAATCGTCGATTGAAAGGTTCCTAAATCAATTCCAACATATAATCGTTCACTCATCATCATCACCTTCTCGGATATACAAGCGTGGATGCCATACGGTTTCAATATAGCCCTTCGCTCTCAAGGAAATTTTAGTGTGCGAAAACCTTCTCAGTCTATGTTTTCTCCTTTAAGAAACTGTAAAAATGTAGCAATAAGAAAAGAGAGAACAAGTATGGCTAATATCGACGTCAACACCCACTTTGGTGGATCGCTTGATTCAACCTCAATTCCGTCATACACCTCGATGATGAATGTAGGCGACTCCAAGATATTTGATTGTGATTCAGTCCACCAACTTGTGTTACGATCAGTGCCTTCGATGACGACGAACCACTCTCCGTTTGGTGAGAGCGGGAAAAACCCATTTTCAATATCGACATTACAGGTGTGCCATGAATCGTTTTCCACAGCCACGGTGCAAATCACAACAATTCCCAGTGAATCATTTACCCGTTGTAATGTGATATTAATATCAACAATATCGTTATCGATAACAGAGAACAGCAAAGGAATTGTTGAATTATTGTGCCCAATTAATTTTGAGGCATCGAAGAAGATTTGAGGGACATCGTTCATCTCAGCACAACCATTCTCTTGAACTGGAGTATCTTGGATTGTAGCAATACAATCGTCGATTGAATCGATAACCCCATCCCCATCAGTATCATCTATGCATCCATCAGAATTCACATCCCACGATGAAGCATCTGTGAACGGACACAAATCATTCTCATAGGACACTCCGTCATTATCGGCATCTGTATGACCAACAGGGTCGAGGGCTATGCCCTGGATAGCCATACCAAAACCGATCTTATTTCCTTCAACGCCAATAGAATTTGGAGCATTGCCTGGAGTGACATATCTTCCGACAACGAAGACATCAACCCAAGCACTCGAATCCAAACTCTCGGCAGAGAGTGAGACCCCAACAGTGGTTTCATTACTGCTTGGAAATGCACTCAGATTCGATGGGTCTGCAAAATCATAATACAACATTGAAAATCCATTTTCTTTGTAGGTATCTCCTACAGCAAACCTACCATCTGGTAATTTTACAAGAAGTTGTAAGTCATCGACCATGTGAGGTTCTGGCTTAGCTTGAAAAGCCATTCGAATATCGAGATCCTGGCCTTGCTGAAGGATAAAACGCTGCTGAAATACATCACCTGTTCCCAAAAAGGGGCCTTGTGCTTCTAGACCATCCCATGGTGTGGATAGGAGCGATTCTAACGGTTCCCCAGCGCCCTTTCGTTGATTGATTAACTCTAGAGGTTCTCCATCTTCCAAACGATACGAATCATGAATCCATATATCCTCAATTGGACGCACATCATTCTGCATGAGTTCGTTTTGAATCTCTTCGATATCGATTACTTCTGAGAGGTTCAACCGACCCCATCCATCATAGGAATTCGGAGATGGGCCTCCACCCATTCCTCCATTTCTGAATTCATCAGATAACGGAGTTGTAGAGAGTGCTAGGAGTGACTTCAAAAGAGGCGCTGAAGGGGTGAAACCTTCACCGAGAAGAAGGTCGTTTTGAAACGAAGGAGTGTTTGAGAACCATGGCTGAAGAGACCGAGAATCTACAATTCCAATTGACTCATTATGACCGGTAAACCAACCGTCCCGTACCATCTGTTCTAGAATGCTGGCGAATCCAGCAGCAGTTGGCGTCGACATACTCGTGCCGCTAAGGGTGTGATGGCCTGAGTTCCACGTGTTGTCTTGACCGTCCGATCTCGCCGAAGTAATCGATACGCCGGGTGCAAGGGCAAAGACACCTCTCGTACCTGCCTCAGTAGGTCCGTGAACGGAAGAAATCCATCGTTCGGGGTCATCATCCTTGGTTGATGCTCCAATTGCAATTACGTTTCTTGCGTTTGCAGGTTCCAACACTTCGCCACCGTTATTTCCCGGAGCAATCAAGGGAAGCGACCACGGGTATTCTCGTGTGAAAGCATCAAAATCACCAGAACGAAGCGTATATTCAGTCGTATCGTCACCCCAAGAATCTGAATGTAAGACCGCACCATATTCAGATGATTCGAGCAATAAATAATCAACATCAGGAGGGAGCCAACCCTCTTCAGATACGATGTCCTGAACGACAAGTTTCGTTCCATATCCAAGCGACATTGCAGCAGAAGGAATCTGATATTCTTCCGCAGTCGATACGGGGTGACAACCTACCGAACCTGCAGTATGTGTGCCGTGGCGATAATCGCTATGGCCTTGTGAATCCCAACCATCAATTGTGGTATTGATGTGAAGAATCTTGCGTTGTGAATTTCCTGTATTATCACTCGTTAAGTTTCGAAAACAAGAATGATCAGCATCAATTCCAGAGTCAGCGATACCTACGACAACTCCGCTTCCATTCAACCCCAATTCCCAAGCAAGCGGTGAGTTGTAATCAGAATCCTGTTTTGAGAGAGTAACCGCACTAGCGAGATTTCTACTAACTGTTTTCAGCGAAGGTTCCAGCCACAGAACACCGTCTATTTCAGAAAACCACTCGGTTGAATAATGATCTTTCCATTCCATTGTAGCATGAGGCAAAACAGCATCATGAGCGACGTTAAGAATTGAAAGACCCATCGCTCCGATAATATTGTCGATTATTTCAACTTGGATTTGTTCAGGTAAATTTGGCTCAAAAACGATGGTAACAAATTGCCCATCAAAAGGAATTGATTGCCAGGGGGCGGGTTTATTTGCAGCTTCAACACCATCAAACCATTGAATTGTTTGATCGAGCTTCCATGCAAGAAGTTCCGTTGGTGAAACGATTCTCAAAGGAACGTATCCAGATTGAATCACATTATCCCACGCTGTTTGCGTCCATAATTCACCTTCAGGTAAAGTAAGGATTACCTCTTCTCCTTTGAGTTCTAGAGGGGCTTGGTCATGCACCAGTGAGAGCGGTGCAGCCAAGAGCAAGACGAGAAGAAGAGCACTTCGCACAACGTTAGGGACCTCCTCATTGTTGATGAAACACGCGATGCGCCGTTTCTTAAACAACCATCGCGTTTAAATCAACCAACCAATCGCGAGGAACCATGAAGGCCTACCGTGTTGCTGGACAAGCCCCCTTTGGAAGCATGAGACAGAAGTTCTCTCTCGACCTTGTTGCAAGTTCAAAAGACGATGCTGAACATCGAGCATACTCCACTAT
>CAXAHE010000006.1:0-38428 GCA_963968475.1 uncultured Candidatus Poseidoniales archaeon
TGTTGCCTCAACTCCATCTACAAACTCTATAGTTACTGCAGAGCGATGTGAAAGGAAGAATGATTGATTCGCAGAACCATCTCTGTAATATCCTTGAGCGATAACATCTGCTTCGAGCAAATTATCACCGAAGTCAAAGAAGTCTTGAACAGTCCATTCATATGAGAAAGAACCATCAGCACCGGTTGTAACTTGGGTTAAAACAAATCCATCAACCTTCAGTTCGACTACATGGCCTGCAACCGGTTGAAGTTGATTGTCGAGCACAGTACCTGTAATGGTCACTGTGTCAGTGACTGCAAGCGGACTTGGAACTGAAACGTCAACCAAAATCTTGCTGTAAATAGTCCATGTTCCATTTGAATCACTTGGGAGGAAGAACGACGTTCCGTTGAATTGTGTTTCGAGAACTACTGGACCAAGCGTTGCATCAGCAGGAACTGGAATCACAGCGGTAAACAAGCCAGTTTCATCAGTAGAAACATTGGTCATCCAGACTCCACCGAGATAGATATCGATTCTTTGATCAAGTAGCGGATTGTCAACAATATCAAGGAGTCTACCTTGGATTGTCATTGTATCTTCACGATCAACAGAACCTGTGGCTGTGATTAGAAGAATTTGAGTTGGTACACTTACATTGAAATTAATCATATCGCTGCTCGCCATGTAGAATTCTGGATCTACAGCATCACCGATACCGATTGGGTCAACCCAGTCGCGTCCACCTGTAAATTGAACTTCGACCATGTGTCCACCAGATGCCGTTGATTCAGGTACTGTGTAGACAATCGAGAATGCACCCGTAAATGCATCGGATTGTACGCTTGCAACAGGAACGCCGTCAACTAGCATACGAACAATGGCTACAGATTCAACACCATCGACATACAACGGTAATCCAAGGTCATCGAGTAGGGTCCCGTTGACATACAAGGTTTCTCCCGCAGTCAATTGTTCTGTATGTTCGAGAATCGTCATGTTGGTTTGTGCTAAAGTCACATATTGTGTCGAAGCATTGTATCCGAGTAATCCCGTAGTTCCTGATATTCCAAGATATTGAGCTTGTACATTCGAAAATCCAACCGTAGCATTGGACGGTACGAGTAACGAACCATTTGCAGTTCCATTCGTTGCAGTCGTTACAGTAACTGAAACTTCATCAGTTAAATCAGTCGCAGGTAGAGTGAACGTAATTTGTTGACCACCGATTGCACTTCCGGTGTTATCTTCAAGAAGAATTCTGATGTCAAGCAGTGTTCCCCGCTCAGTTCGGTCATTCAACGTGGGTTGCCCAAGAGCATCGAGTGTTGGCTGTAGGAACGTAATAGTTGAATATCCTCTGCTATCGAAGGATGTATTGTTTTTCGAACCAACATAAAAGTTGACAGTAGGGACAATAGACGCTTCCAGCAGGTGGGTTCCAGCCTCAAATCCAGGCGTTAGCGTAAGAGTTGCATTCCACCATCCACCGTCTTGTACCGAGCCGTTACTCACTGAGAAGCCAATAGGTTGGTCATCTATTGTAAAGAGAACATTTGCAGTTAGACGGGATCCATCACGATTCATCAATCCAGTTCCGTTATCTGAAACAACACGTCCAGAGACATTGAAACTTGAACCAGCAACAGGATTATCTGTAATTTGGTCAACAACAAGGAAGGTCAATGAGCGCACTGTTACGCTTGAGAGATTTGCTTGAGACGAGAGTAGGTCAGAACTTCCGTTGTAGAAGTAACTGACGATAATAAGACCAAGCGGATGGCTACTTGGGACAGTAAACGAGGTGTTTGCCGTACCTGAACCATCTGTCGTAACTGTTGGTAACCATGTTTCATGGAAGAGTGTTGTAACGCTTGAACTACCTACTGGTCTGAAGTTGAAGCTCGATTCAACTAACGTAGCGCTTAGGTTAACCGTATCTCCTCTATTCACTAAGACTGGATTGCCTGGTTGTAGGCCTTCCAATTGGGTAACTCCGAAAACAAAGACAGGGTTTGTAACCTCTGATGCGAGGTAATACAAAGATGAATCTGGGACGACTTCAACGACAAGCGTTCGAGGGCCACGAATTGTTCCATTGTTTGACACATCAGTAGGAACAGTGAGATTGAAACTGCCATTCGAAAGAGTTGGAACCCCACTTCGTAGAAGTTCTTCAGGGTTTGATTGCCAATACACATCAAGACGGACACCTGAGATAAGAGGTCGCAATGGATCATCATCGTCAAGAATTTGCCCCATCATGTTAAAGTCCACACCGGCTGTAATTGTCGATGGTAACACATCGATACGAATGTCAGTTGGAACTTGTACTGTCACGTTAACAAGTGTACTGTTACCAATTCTACGACTGTTTCCAACAGCCAACGGATCAGTTAAGTCATCTCCAACAAACATCTGTAGAGTGTATTGGCCCGGAGCAACGTTGGTTGAACTCCATGTAAATGTCGCATTACCGTTCGCATCTGTTACTGCTGTTCCCAAGGAAACATTTGTGTTACCATAGTCCCAAATATAATCCACTGTAACTCCAGAAACATTTGAGTTATCTGCTACATCAAAGACACTCGTATTGAACACAACTGGGTCTCCTGAAACGTAGTCCATTACGGACAGTTCCTCTTCAACCACAAATTCAGATTCAATACCGACAGTAACTGACGGCAATACAGGTGGATTCGGAGGTGTAGAGGTATCTACAACTCGGTAATACGCACCACCTGGAGGCGCCATTGCTTCGAAATTGAAGTCTATAACAACCTCATATCCGTTTGATGGAAGGGTCGTAGGCATTACAACGGTGAGATTGAATTTACCTGTTGCATTGTCAAGCATACCATTTGCAAGGTCGATTGGGAACCCTTCAGCATCAAGCATTGTCATCGAGATCACAGTATCATTACCAAGCACACGTTCAGTCGTGTATAAACCATCAAAGAGATCACCAACCACATAGGTTGTGTTTCCAATGTGGGTCCAATCTTGTAAGACACTCACATTCCAACCAAGTTCTGCTTGAACTCGGATTGAACCATTACCAATCCCTGATTGATACAATTCAGAACCATTGTATTGAACATCAAAGATGTAATCATTCGGCCTGAGGGTTGAATCGAGAGGCCAGGAGAGCGTTAACAGAGATGAATCAGGATTACTGGTGGTGTTTACCCATGTTCCGTTAAAGTAGAACGAGTAGTCACCTGGAACCGCAAGTCCAACCTCGACACCCATGTGATCTGAGATTTGAACGAGAACATTCGTCGGTTCACCACGTAATTGTGGAGTCGCAATAATCTCAAAGTTTAGTACACCAACGAGTGAGTATTGCTCGACCCAACTTAGATTTGCATCATCTGTGGATTCGTACAAATCAGGGTAAAAGCGCAATCGTGTTTCAAGGAGCCCTGCTGCAACGTTAACGTCCGTAGAATTGAGCAAGAATTGAATGTTGAACGCCCCATTTACAGATTGGTTGAAGATTTCAATCCATTCTCCGCCGCTGTTATTTTCACGCATAGAGAAGGAAAGATTTCCGTTCATACCGACAGGAGAAGCGCCGATTGTCAAAGCTGTTCCATTAACCCAGATATTATCATCAAGAAGAAGAAGACTTGAGTTTGTTCCTGGACCTTCAAGCGTAGCAGTCAAGTTTGGAGCATCTCGTATATCGAGCGTAATTGATTGCATTACTGGGCGCAGATGGTATGTCGGAGCGGTAAGGCCTGATGCAGATTGAACCCATCCATCGTATCCTAATGTTGCGCTTATGTTTGTCTTTGTCTCAAGTTTGTCGAGAGTGATTTCAAATGTCCAAGTACCAGATGGACTGACTGTGGTGGTCAAATTTTGAGGACCAGCGACAGAGGAAGTAAACGACAACCATACTGTTGAGTTCACAACTTGTGAAGCATCTGAGAATGGTAATTGCTCATATCCAATGAATCCTTCAATCGTCGTGGTTGCCCCAGCACCAACAATTGGCGAATTAATGGCATTTGGAGACGTATGATTGAGTGTAGCATCATCGGTAACATTCATCCACCAGGAGTTACTCAGGCCAGTTACTGTTGAGTTTGGAGTCAGAATTGTCTGGGCAGATACGTACCCTTTTTGTTCCACTTCAAGCATAATCGCTCCAAAGCCAGGAGGAATAATTTCAGTTGGAAGACCTTGCAGAGTAAACGAACCGGTTGCATCAGTCATTGTGACATTGATGAGGCGTTCAGGAGTATTCAATCCACTAGCACCTGCAAAAGCATCAACCAGAGGAACCAAGTAGCCCCTTACAAGAAGTTCCTCAATGGCTGTTTGATTTTCAAGGAATCCTATATCTCCTGTAATTGTGACATCACCATCGCTTCCATCACGATCAAAATTAACGGGGGAATAGGTGACATTTCGAATATCAAGTTCCGCAGGATCCGGACATGGATCGAAAGGAACCCATCCGAAATCAAGTCCGCCAGCGGAACTGGATTGTTGAATTCGAACTTCAGCCCAGGTTCTCAAATGTTGAGCACCTATTGCATAGCCATTACCATTCCAATCGCCACCCTTGAATCCACTAACGAGACGTGCTGGAAGACCGATAACACGTGCCATAGTAACAAAAGTTGTAGCGAATTCACTGCAAGTCCCTTCGTTCACTACTTCAAGCATGAAGGTCGAGAGGTCTTCTCCCTCAGCAAGTCCTGAACCATCGAAATTGAGTTTAAATTCTGTAGAACTGTTGCCTTCCCGCAGGAACGTTTCCAATGCAAGTGCCTTATCGTAGGCATTAACTGCGGAAGAGTCTGTGATGACACCGTTTGTAATGTTCATAACTACCGACCGTGCATCTGTCGTGTCGGTATAATAAGCGGGTAATTCTATTTCATACGGGAAACCTTGACCAGCAATACTGTTGCTGGCAAGCACATCCCAATCAAAGTAATATTCTGGCTGTTGAACGATGATCTCTTCGACAAATCCACCAGATACTTCGTAACGATGCGTGTCATTTGTTCGAGTCAAGATTACAGCGGAATCCGCCCAGAAGGAGACATTCGTCGTCGAAGCTGGCAACGGTAGAGCGCCTTCATCAATTGGGAAATTATAGGTGATTTGCCATGTAATTGTGTCATTGGCAAACGTTGTACTCGCCATATGTGTCAAATTCGTGAACGGTGGAATCACTTCAGAAGCTGGGTGAACACTGTTGTCATGTGTGAAGGAGTTGCCTGTGGGGATATCGTTCGTATACTTTCTCCAATACTTATCGAGATCTTCTTCTACAGAGCCAGTGGTGTTGTTTGCCCAAAAGATGACATCGTTTTGAGGCATATCATCCGTAGGATCAAACAAATTGAATGGAGCGCCTACACAGTTGAAGAACCAGAATTGTTGTGGGCATTCAGCACCATCAAGCATACCTCCTCCATCAGTGTCGGGGTTTCTCCAATCAGAGCCAGTGGCATTCTCTACTGCGTCAGGTATACCGTCGTTGTCGTAATCATCTGGAAGTAAATCATCAGAGGGGTCATTTTCAGGATTGGTGCTGTCGAAATATTCTGTTCGATCATCGACACCTCCGTTATCTGTGTCAACATCCAAATAGTCGGTCACCCAAGTATCTGTCGAACCATTTGTAATTCCAATGAATGCAAGATTGCACCCTGTGGTGTTTTCAAAGTAAGAGTTGATTCCGTCTCCATCGGGGTCAAGTAAATTGAAACAAGGTTCTGTGGGGTCGGTGTTAGCGAAGACTTCATCGTAATCATTTACACCATCACCATCTGTATCAACAAGTGTTGGATTTGAAAACCAACCAAATGTCCCAAGCAATTCTTGCCAATTTGCGAGTCCATCGCCATCAGAATCTGTGTAATCATCGTCACAATATGTTCGGGTTGTACCGATTGTCCCATCACTGTTAGCAGCAGTATGACAGAAGGAACCATTGCGGTTGTCAACAGAAGTGGGAGTTCCTGTTGGTCCAACCGAAACACCTTGAATGACATTGTTAACCACGCTTAGATAAGCGAATGAAGAGAAGGTTCCCGATACGTTGTAGAATCCAATACCTCCGTTTGGATTAAATCCACTTCCATCGGTGACTTGAAGTTGATTTGAACCCGTGGTATAGGAAACAAAACTTGTGGAAAAGTCAACAAGTGAATCACAGGGATCAGTTCCGTGACTTACGTTACGCTCATCTCCATCATTAATACCTCCAAAGTCGGTATCAGCAACGTTCCATTCAGTACAGGAGAGGTTTTCTTCCCAGTTTTGAATACCGTCATTATCTTCGTCGCCAGAGTCCTCTCGTCGAGTTGGGTCAGTTTCACCAGCATCCACGATTCCGTTTCCGTTTACATCTTCATCACCATCATCGAAGGCATCGTCATCAGTGTTGTTGTTTCGAGGATCTGATGCTTGAGGAGGGTTTCCATATGCAGCATTGACTTCAATCCCGTCTGGGATTCCATCGCTATCGGTATCCGAACTTGTTGGATCGGTTAGGAGAGTTAATGCCTCATAAGAATCGTTCAAACCATCGTTGTCAGTGTCGCTGTCTTGAGGGTTTGTTGATGTGATTCCATCTACTTCAGCAGTCAGAGTAGCGCATGCACCCGGACCAATACCTTGGACTGGATCACAAGGAGAGACTGTTTCTGTAGGAACGCCATTAGGTCCTGGTCGGAAACATGGCACTCCACCACAATTGGTGGTCCATGCTGGGTTGATATATTCCATGAGATTGATCAAACCATCGTTGTCAGGGTCGCCATTTGGACCATCTGCATTTGAAGGACTAGTAGCATTTAGACCGTTAGCAGCTTCCCAGCCGTCTGGCATCCCATCACCATCAGTGTCCCATCCACTCGGATCTTCATCAGCGATACCGTCACCATCATCATCGTCTGATGAACAATCAGCATCTCCGTCGTTGTCTGAATCCGAACCATCAACTTGACCATCTTTGTCATCATCGAAATTGTTTGCACAGATGTTGCCTACTGGATCTTCGTCACAAAGAATAACATTGCCTTGACCGTCACTTCCTGTGTCACCACATTTTGGTTGATTGAACTGCATTGCATCTTCTTCATTCCAGTCATTAACAGGAATGGTTCCATTCCACCATACACCGTTGTCAAGAACACCGGGTGTGGCGCTGTTATCCCAATTCGTTGGTTGAAGGTAAGAGTATTCTTGCAGATTCGACATACCGTCGCCGTCAGGATCACCGACTGCACCATCACCACCGGTTGAAGAAAGCGGATCTAAACCGTACTTCCATTCCCAGCCATCTGGTAAACCATCATTATCAGAATCCCAGTCAGTTGCTGCTGTGTTGATGAGGTATTCCAGGCCATATGTTAGCCCATCACCATCTTGGTCGGATGCTGCACTTACGTCAACAGAAACAAAATCAATTGCAGCGAAGGTAGAACCTATCATCAATACAACGAGAAAAAGGGACTGCGCCACATTTCTTCTCCTCGAGCGATCAATCCCCACGTAACTCGGAGCATTTTCACTCAGCGGGTCGGTATCAATCATGCTCCATGGTCGTCCCTATAGCACATAAGGGAAATGGTACGTTGTTCATACAATCAAAGAGAATCTTCGTCGGTTTCAACTTCGACAAGTTCCAATTCAACCTCTGAAGATGCATCAGGTGAAGGAGAGGATTCGAGACCATCCCAGTCGAATCCTGGTTCGTCTTCGACAATTTCAGTTGGTTCGACCATCGAAGCATACAATTGAGATTTCATCTTGTTCTGACCACGACGATAAAGCCCGAATCCTAGTAGAACAAGTACCGACAGGAACATGACCATGGTTGTAGGTTCTGGATCTGCTAATTCACTCATGATGGCGTTAATGAGTCCAGAACTTTCCGTCTTGAAGGAGAAAGTCGGCTCTTGAGTGTAACAAATTTCAGGAGTGCATGGATATGGGTTTTCTTCATCCATCGGTACAACGGTCATCTGGAAATCAACCATCTGACCATTCTTTACGTTTGCAGGTGCTGTAATTTCAAGTGTGAAATCTTCGGTAGAAAAGGCAGGGAGAGAAAGCGAAACGAAATCACCACCATCGAGAGTACCTTCCCAGCCATCAGGACTATCAAGCGTAATGAAGACCTGTAACTCGACATTGTTTTGGTTTTCAATTCTGTACTCAACATCAATTGTTTCTCCTGCTCCGATGCGTGTCGATTGGGTTTTTTGTTCTACAGCGAGCCTACCCGGTTCAACCTCACTTTTGATTTCAACAGTAAGCGGTAAATCGAAGTACCGAAGATCATCATCGCCGTCACTTTCTTCTGCAACCTGCATGTAAATAGTGTGTAAACCAGCTTCGACTTGTTGGCGCACAGTCATTTCGACCTTTATGTCTGCGTATTGCCCACCTGTGAGAGATGTAACGAGAGCAAGGTTTCCTTCGACATCTGTAATATCGTACATCCAAGTTGCGTAACTTGGATCTTCATCGATGTTTCTTTGGACTGCAGAGGGATTTTTGATGATCCAGTTTGTAGTCCCAGAATCCTCTGAAGAATCGGTGATACGGACGTTGTAAACGACCGTTGAACCAGGCGACACTGGACCTACAGTGCCGAGGGAACCAGCATCCGAATCTGAGATGACTTCAGCAAGTATTCCGAAGGTTCGATGAAGTGTCCAACCAACAGATGTTGAGAGCGTTTCTTCTGTACTACCATCCGAAGTAACTGAGAATCTCAACAAGCCAATGTCAACGGCATCTCGACCTTCTGGGGGATAGATCTCCACACGGATCATTAGAATTTCTCCCTGCCCGACTGTAGGAGTTAGAAAATCGATGCCTTGTTCGATAAGTTCAGTCCCTGTGCCATTGATGAGGAACTTGATGTCCCAAGCGACTGGGATTTCTTGTTGCCGGATGCGATATGTGTCATCATCAAAGCCTACGTTTGTAATCTTCAAGTAGAATTCTCCGACTTCGTCATCATCCACATAATGAGATAAGTTTTCGTTGTAGAAATCAAGCCGATCCGAGTCATAAATCTGAATTTGTTGCTCTACGTCTTCGAACACTTCAATATCTGGCTTACCAAATTGGTTTACCTTTTCCACATCGATTTCAAGTGAAATCAATCGCACTTCAGCACTACTTCCTGCCCCATTCGAGACATATGCTCTCGCCTCAACGACAATTTGGTAATTGTCACTGATTCCACTCAAATCATCAGGAACTTCAACCGTGAGTTCAACCAGAGCGGATGCGCCCCCTCCATTCAGAGTATATCCGCCAGGATTCGACCAAATGGGATCGGACCAACCAGAAGGAAGTGATTGTTGTAATTCGAGTTCAACTGTGAGGTCAGAAGTTAATGCTCCAATGTGTTCCAAAGTAAATTCAATATTCGAGGTTTGACCGGGTGCAACTAAGAGACGACGTATCTGGTTTGGAGGGAAATCCAAGTAGATATCGTGTTCTAGGAAGGTCATTCCAAGAGGATGCTCGTAATTGATAACGTGACCTTGCACATCAGTAATCACCATGGTCAAAGGATAGAGTCCGGGTGTAATGCCTGAATCGTAAGTGTAGGAGAAGTTACCCACAAGCCCGTCGTTATCCAGTTTCAAATCTGAATCTGTAAATTCTTTTTCAAACACTGAGTTAGCCTCGTTAGGAGTGCTTAGAACAAGTTCAATCTTGTCGATATCATCTCTCCCAAAAGCGTCTCGTACGTCGACGCTGAATTGCATCGTTCGCTTTTCTAGACGATGTGAGGGGGACCAGTCGGTAACTTCCAGTTCAGACCAACCTTCGCCTTCATAGTGGACTTTTACTTGAGAGCCAGATAAAGCGTTGGCTTTCAATTCTATGCGGGAGTTATCGTTGTTGATAGTCCCCCCGTATGCAATATCCATTTCACAGGTTCCGCCAAAGGGCGTTCCGCCACCCCCTTCGCAAGATGCAGTAGCTTCGATATCTAGTTCGATTCGATCACCATTCTGGATCTCAAATCCATTCGAACTGAGAGGGAGAATAACTGTGTAGGGTTGCCAATTACAGCTGTTTCCAAACAAACCATCCGTACAAGGTTCACCGACATCATCTTCTGCAAGCGTTTCTTGCTTGATCAAAGTGCTACCTGCAGATAGTTTGAATGACACTTCAGCTGTTGCGTTTTGAGTAGAGGCTCTCCATCTTAGATAAACAATAACTCTGATGTCGTTTCCAACCGTCCCTTGAATGTTCAAATCTGAAATCAATTCCCCGGTTTCAAATTGAACTCCGTTACCAAGTAGGCTAGCTTCTTGATCGCTGCTATCTGGTTTAAGTGTAGTGAGTATGTTTTTGTCATCTGAGTCGGCACCATCTACTTGACCAAAATCAAGATATAATTCGTAATCTTCTAACTCTTCACCGACAGAGTAGACATTCTCAGTTTCAGAAAACGTCGATTGCTCTGCATTTTCTAGGGGGATTCCCATAAGAAGAAGCGAAATCAGTGCTACGAAAACAAACCGTTTGGAAGACATAGTCAAAACATCCCTTGTGTTATGGGATAGCAGCAAGCGTTAAACCATTTTGCATGATTTGTGTGAACAATCAACGTTCAAGAGCAATTTGTAATGGTATCGAGGGAGGGATTTGAACCCTCGAACCCATCTGGGACCGGATCTTAAGCCCGGCGCCTTTGACCACCTCAGCCACCTCGATAATACCGCTGGGAAGAAGGATGTATGAAATCCTTCCCTATGGAGAAAGTGTCCATCCACCGTCAACTTTCAGTTCTTGTCCGGTAATGTAAGGAGCATTTGCCAGGAAGAAAACAGCAGATGCGATGTCTTCCGGCGTACCGGAACGACGTAGAGGAACACGTTGCAAAACATTGTCGAAATGCTCTTGTTCCCAATCAGCCGAAAGAATCGCCCCTGGCCCAACACAATTGACCCGAATTTCAGGAGCGAGTTCGCCAGCGAGCCCTAGCATAAGTTGACGCAAGCCAGCTTTACTGGCCGTGTAATGAGACAATTTTTCCCAATGTTGGCCGCCAGAGGTGTCGGTTAAAGCTACAACGCAACCTTCTATAGAAGAGAGGCACAGAGACAATCCTTGTGTCAATTGCAACGGGGATTCGACGTGCAGCCGATTCATCACTCTCATATCCTCAACTGTAAGATCTTCAATCGATATTTGACTGTATTTTGAAGCATTGTGTACGAGGACGTCAAGTCCGCCTCGTTCTTTGACAAATGGATGGTTTTCGACTTGTTCGACAAGCGTTTCGGTCGCACCCTCGTCTGTTAAATCAGTTTGAAGGACATCTGCCTTTGCCCCTGAAGTCCGCAACTCTTTTGCTAAATGGTTTCCTTCTTCCAATGAGGAAGAGACATGGATGATGACCGAGTAACCATTACGTGAAAAATGTTCAACGATGGCCTTGCCGATACGCTTGGCACCACCCGTAACGAACACAGTCGGATTGGCCATGTTTGTCGTTAACAACTCGCATTCATCAATGCTCGTATTTCAAAATCACATGATTTCGCCCCTGCACACCTTTTTGATGTTCGTTCATGTGGATGGAACATCGGGGAGGTAATGCGATGAGTAAAAATCTAAAAATGGCATCGCTGAAAGCACCTAGGCCTCGTCTACCAAACTGGTTTCGTACAAAACTTCCATCAGGAAAAGAGCAGAAAATGTTTAACGAAACAATGGACGCTGTAAAAGACAACAAACTTCACACTGTTTGCCAAGAAGCAAAATGCCCGAATATTCACGAATGTTGGTCAAGTGGAGACGCTACCTTCATGATTGCAGGAAAAGAGTGTACGAGAGGATGTCGTTTCTGCGCAGTTGGAACTCGTAAGACACCACCTCCGCTTGACCAAGAAGAGCCTCAGCATCTTGCAGAAGCTGTGTCTTCGATGAATCTAAGGCATGCTGTAATCACAGTTGTTAACAGAGATGATCTAGAGGATTCTGGAGCAGACCATTACAAAAAATGCCTCGATGCAGTAGCCAAATCCTCTCCTGAAGTCACGCTTGAGTTGCTTTGTTCAGACCTCGCTGGAGACGTTGGAGATCTGAGCCACCTCCTAGAAGGGAGCCCACTCGTCGTTTTCGCCCACAATGTCGAATGTGTTCCAAGACTCGACTCCGTAGTACGAGACCCGAGAGCATCGTTTGGACAATCGATTATGATCCTCAAAGAAGCGAAACGACTTCGCCCCGATATGATTACAAAATCCTCGATTATGGTCGGCGTTGGTGAAACCGACGAAGAAGTCCTAGAGGCTATGCAACTCCTTCGAGATGCTGAAGTCGACTTACTGACAATAGGTCAGTATCTTGCACCATCTAAAAACCACCTCACAGTCGATCGATTTCCTGAACCAGGAATGTATGATATGTGGGCGGAGGCGGCGATTGAAATGGGCTTTTCAGGCGTCGCTTGTGGACCACTTGTCCGCTCATCTTACAAGGCAGGGTTGCTCATGCGAAAGACATTAGATGCAACAAACGAAGAAGAAATGCCAGGAGCATACGTAAAAGTACAGCCCATAGCAATTCACCAACATCCCTTAAACCCGAGTCATGGTGAGGTGAACCAATGACGGAGAGACGAACGGCGACAACAGCGCCTTACACCATCGGAACTCCTCCGTTTAGACCTGGCGAAGATGCTGATTTTGGAGGCTCATTCAAGGAGCAACCAGAAGATCTCAACAGACCAGATCCGACAACATGTTCATCCGATGACACAGTATATCATGCGCGAGGCCTCGTTCGAGTACTCGACGACAATGGTGAAGCAAAGGGTGAGTGGGATCCTAACCTCGATAAAGCGACAATGATTGAAGGATTGGAATACATGATGCGCTTGCGAATCTTTGACGATCGGATGATCAAAATGCAACGTACTGGAAAATTATCCTTCTACATGCGTTCTTTCGGAGAAGAAGCAATCGCAATTGCACAAACAATGGCATTGAAAGAGCAAGATTGGATATTCCCCTCATACAGACAACCAGGTGCTCAATTTGTACGTGGACGAGACATGGTCAGCATGATTTGTCATTGCATTGGTAACACCGAAGACAACGTTCGTGGAAGACAAATGCCAGTCCATTACACCTACAAAGAAGGCAGATTTATTTCAATATCATCTCCTGTTGGAACTCAGTTCTCACAAGCTGTCGGCGTAGCAATGGCGAGTGCTTACCAAGGAAAAGACGAGGCTTGCATTACATGGCTTGGAGACGGAACATCTGCTCAAGGCGACTATCATTATGCGCTCAACTTCGCATCAACATTCAAGCCACCTGTTATTCTCAACGTTGTGAACAACCAATGGGCAATCTCAACCCACGCTAATCTCGCAACTGGTGGAAAGACATTTGCTGAACGTGGCCTAGCATACGATATTCCATCCTTTAGAGTCGATGGAAACGATTTCCTTGCTCTGTACAGCATCACTCAATGGGCACGTCAACGAACAGAAGCAGGCCTTGGACCAACTCACATTGAAATTTATACCTACAGAGCAGGCGCACATTCATCTTCAGATGACCCCTCTGCATATCGTCCGAACGACGAAGCAACATTCTGGCCAGGTGGAGACCCTATTCAAAGACTGAAAGACCATCTGATATCCATAGAGGTCTGGGATGAAGAAAAGCACACTGCACTTGCTCAGAAGATTGACGATGATGTCATGACAGCGTACAAAGAAGCGTGTGAGTTTGGAGATCTTGCCTCAGGGCCATATCCACCTGCTTCAACAATTTTCACCGAAGTCTACGAGACCGTTCCTTGGCACATCCAAGAACAAAGAGAGGAACTTGGGAAGTGAGATGATGGCTGACATGAACATGATCAAATCGCTGAATTCAGCGTTGTCGATTTCCTTGAAAGAAGATCCGAATGTGGTTATCTTTGGCGAAGACGTAGGATTCTTTGGAGGCGTATTCCGAGTCACTGAAGGCCTTCAGGACGAATATGGAGCACACCGAGTCTTCGACTCACCGCTTGCAGAAGGTGGTATTGCTGCGATTGCAATGGGCATGGGACTCAACGGACTTCGTCCCGTTGCAGAAATACAATTCGCAGACTATATCTTCCCAGCATATGATCAAATTGTCAACGAAATCGCAAAAGTTCGCCATCGATCTGGTGGAGAATTCACAGCACCACTCACGTTCCGTACACCTGCTGGCGGAGGAATCAAGGGTGGACATCATCACTCTCAATCCCCTGAAGCTCAATTCACACACACGCCTGGATTAAAAGTCGTCTACTGCTCAAATCCATACAATGCAAAAGGTCTACTCTTATCTGCAATTGAATGCAACGACCCGGTTATTTTCTTTGAACCAAAGCGATGTTACCGAGGCCCGTTCTATGGCGACCCGCACAATGTCCCAACATGGACTGGCCATCCTGATGCTGATGTCCCTGAAGGATATTACACCGTGCCTCTCGAACAAGCACGAATCGTCAAAGAAGGAAATGCTTGCACAGTTATCGCATACGGAACCATGGTCCATGTTGCAGAACAGGCGATCAAAGATTCAGGAATCGACTGCGAACTCATCGATCTCCAGACACTGGTTCCATGGGACCGAGATACTGTTGTCAATTCAATCAAGAAAACAGGACGATGTGTGATTGTACATGAAGCTCCCAAAACCAGTGGGTTTGGAGCGGAAATGAGCGCATCAATTCAAGAGCGATGTTTCTATCATCTTGAAGCACCAATTCAACGTGTCACCGGTTGGGACACACCATTCCCGCACACAACGGAATGGGATTACATGCCAAGTCCTCAGCGAATCGCTGATGCAATAAACAAAACACAGGTGGAATAAATATGGGAACATTTGCATTCAAATTACCAGATATCGGAGAAGGCGTCGTAGAAGGCGAAGTTGTAGAATGGATGGTCTCAGTAGGAGACTCTGTCAAAGAAGATGATCCAATTCTCTCGGTCATGACCGACAAAGCAACCGTTGAGATTCCAGCCCCATGTGATGGAACTGTAAGTAAGATTATTGGAGAAGCTGGAGACATCTTACCCGTCGGTGTTGTTTGCATCGAGTTTGATGTCGATGGAGACGGAAACGCTTCTGCTTCAAATGATGCACCAGTAAAGGAAGAAGTTGAATCCAAACCGGAACCAACTCCAGAACCTGTTGCAACTCCAGAGCCTGCACCACAGCCAGTAGCAACACCTGTTTCAGTAGCAGGTCCAGCAGTCGAACGTGCACCAGGGACAAAGCCACTAGCAAGTCCTGCTGTTCGACAACGTGCACGCTCTGCTGGTGTTGATTTGTACCACGTTGCAGGATCAGGTCCTGCAGGAAGAATCACTCATGCTGACCTCGATGTCCACCTCAGTGGTGGCGCAAGTCGTGCAAGTTCATCCATGCCAATCGGTGGAAGCGCACGTGTTGCAAGAACTGGAACTGAAGACATCAAAGTCATCGGTCTGCGACGAAAGATTGCTGATTCAATGATGGCCTCATACTCTACGATTGCTCACTTCTCATACTTTGAAGAAGTTGACGTAACCGAATTAGAGGCACTTCGACAACATCTCAATGCAACTCGCCCAGAGGGTGCTCCGAAGTTGACATATCTCCCATTCATCATGCTGGCTCTAGTCAAAGGACTTGGACAACGCCCCGAATGCAATGCTCTCTATGATGATGAGGCTGGAGTCGTAACTCGACACGAAGGAGTTCATCTCGGAATCGCTACTCAAACTGACCGTGGACTCTATGTTCCAGTTGTCAAGCATGTTGAAGCAATGGACATTTGGTCCGCTGCTGCTGAAATGGGACGTGTTACTCAAGCAACACGAGATGGCAAAGCTGGCGCTGATGACCTCTCTGGTTCGACATTCACCATCACAAGCCTTGGTCGAATGGGTGGACTTGGTGCAACACCAATTATCAACAAACCAGAAGTTGGAATCCTTGGAGTTCACAATGCCAAAGACCGTGCAGTCGTTATCGAAGGTCGTGTTGAAGTTCGTCGAATAATGAACCTCTCTTCCTCTTGGGATCACAGAGTCGTAGACGGACACGATGGTGCAAGTCTTGTTCAGTTGCTCAAGTCTATGCTTGAACACCCTGCTACAATCTTCATGTGAGGTTATTGAAATGAAAACACGTCAATGCAAAGTATTGGTTGTTGGTGCTGGACCTGGTGGCTATGTTGCTGCAATCCGTGCTGGACAACTTGGCCTAGACACAGTAATCGTAGAAGGACAACGTGTTGGAGGCACATGTCTTATTCGAGGTTGTATTCCTTCGAAAGCACTCATTCACGCTGCACATACATTCCACAAACTTGCAAAGCATGCAGAAAAAGATGGCCACATGGGGATCAGTATCCCTGGACCTGCTGAATTGAACATGGCTAACACTGTCGGATGGAAAGATTCCATTGTTGATCGACTCAACAAGGGTGTTGAAGCACTCCTCAAGAACGCAGGCGTTGAATTGGTCAACGGATGGGCTGAATTCCAAGACGCAAAAACCGTCAAAATTGGAAAAGGCAAAGATGCCTTACTCATTCAAGCAGAAAATGTGATTCTCGCAAATGGTTCAGTACCAATTGAATTACCATTTATGAAATACGGCGAGCATGTTATTTCCTCAAAAGAAGCATTGTCTCTGGAAGAATTACCAAAGCGAATCGCTGTTGTTGGGGGAGGTTACATCGGACTCGAATTAGGAATAACCTTCCGAATGCTTGGAAGTGAAGTGACCATCATCGAAGCAATGGATTCAGTATTACCAATCTTCGATAAAGAACTCCGAAGACCACTTGAAATCTCTATAAAGAAGCAGAAAATCAAGGTTCATACCAAAGTATTCGCCAAGGGAATCGATGCTAAGGAAGACGGAAGCGTCGACCTCTTGTACACTCCAAAGGATGCTGAAGAAGGAACAGAATTCGAGAAACTCAATGTTGACAAGGTCCTGGTTACAGTTGGCCGACGCCCAATGAGTGCTGCTCTTTCACCAACAGGTGTTGCTCTTGATGAGCGTGGATTTGTCAAAGTCAACAACAAGTGCGAAACAAACATGAAGGGCGTTTACGCAATTGGAGACGTTTGCGATCTTGGAGAAATGCTGGCACACGTCGCTTCATTCCAAGGAGAAATGGTCTCCGAAATCATTGCTGGACAAACTCGTGTTTACGAGCCAGCAGCAGTTCCTGCAATTGTCTTCACCGAACCTGAAGTCGTCTCTGTTGGCCTTTCACCATCCGAAGCAAAGGAAGCAGGACATCCAGTCATTACTGGTAAGTTCCCACTCGCAGCAAACGGACGTGCTCTTACCCAAGAAGCAGAAAAGACTGCTGGCTTTGTTCGAGTTACAGCTCGTGAAGATGATCACAGAATTCTCGGTATCCAAGCTGTTGGAACACATGTTAGCGAACTCGTTGGCGAATGGACTCTTGCAATAGAAATGGGAGCACTCCTCGAAGATATTGCTCATACAATTCACGCACATCCAACAATGACAGAAATGACACATGAAGCAGTTCTTGCAACTCTTGGTCATGCCATTCATTCGATGTGAGAATTACGTTCGAGAAAAGGTCTAAGCAGTGCGTGCCCTAATTGATGTATGAGCCAGCCTTTTTGGGAGTCATCTATCCCTCAAGACCAAGAGAAGGCCAAACTAAAACCCGTTCCAATTCCTGAACCTCAAAAGAAAATTACATCTGATTATGATGTTGATGTGGAAGCCACTGCTTTCATGAGAATTGGTGGTAGCCTATTCATCGGGCTGTTTTTTGTTGCATTCGGTGGGGCAAGCCTGTTCATGATCATTCTCGGTGCAAATTCAATCCTTACAGGTGGTTCAGAATCGATGGTCTTTTTCATGGGCCTCTTGTTCTCAATCGTACCGATTGGATGCTTGTGGTTTTTCTTAAATCTCTATTCTCGACATTCGTTCTATGTGGATGTAAATTCAGACATAGTGGCCTATGAGAGTCTTCTTCGGGGACTCAATTACAAATGGCGTAAGTCAAGAAAACCTCTTTCTGAAGTTAATTTGATGACAACATCTCATGCAACTTCTACTTCAGAAGGAAGCACAAGCATAACTCACTATTACGAAATACATGGACGAAATCAAGTTGGAGAAGAATGGAAGATCGATATATCTCATATCATCCGGGGACAACATATGGTTGGGCCAACTGAACCAGCATTCGTAGCATCAGAGATAGCCACAGCAATGGGTGTTTCACTCATTGATAATGGACATCGATAATACGTCGTGGTATCTTTCAAGCGTTGATTGTGTTGGATTCGTAGATCAACTTGTTTGTTGAACGATCTAGAATCTTGATTTGAACTTCGCAAACTCCACCGCTGCAGGTATCGTCAGATCCTTCGCTGATGGTTACTTCTTCACCGAAAGCCCACTTGCCGTCATCGTTATCTGAGATGTCACAGCCAACGCCTGCTACTTTGTCAGGGTTGGTGCATTCGACGTAGACGCCGCCATCAGCCTTCATCTGTACAATGACAGTAGACCATGACAAGTCGTCTCCAGCGTCAAGTGACACGTAGACGATTGCTTCTCCAGTTCCTGTGGAGAAGGTTGTTCCTGCGCTGTTGACTTCAAAGTCATACATTGAGAAATCGCCCACAACAATTGAGAGCTGTCCCAAATCTACACCTGACAGAATGGAGCAATCGTTGGCTATATGAATTAGTTCTGAGATATGACCATTATCTGAATGAGCAGTTGCTACAATCGTGGTCATGAAAGTAAATGCCGATAGATTTGTGAAATGTGAAATTGGAATGAAAAGAGTTGTTGTACCTCTTGAAATATTATTGTAAACATCTCCCACACCATCCAAATCCAAATCGTACTCATACGTTAGATTAGACATTGTAGAAGAATAGACTGCATGATATAATGTTGCATTTACGCCAACAATCGTATCAACCGTTGATCCATTTGATAACACGGTGGTTTGGAGGGAAATTTCGAGATTTGTACAGTCATTGACGACATCCAATAGAATGACTTCACTATCAACTATGCTGGTTGAAGAATCTGATGATGAATCATCCAAACAACCGGCTAATGAAACTGAAAGTAATACCGAAATCACAAAAAGTGCTTTTTTAGTCATAAAACCCCTACAACTATTGAGTATTTTATTCGTTCGCTGAATTGAAATCTCTTTACACAGAGCCTGTGTGAGGGAGGTATGGACGGAAAGGATTCTCTAAAACAAACAATGCAAATTGTTGATGCATTTACCTCAGAAAGAGATTGGGATCAATTCCATACAGTCAAGAATTTAATCTCCTCTATATCGATAGAAGCTGCTGAATTGTCTGAAACCGTTCAATGGTCAAACCCATCTAAGGAAGAAGTTCTTGCGGATTCTAAACTAGTTGAATCAATGCGTCACGAACTTGCAGATGTGATGGTGTATTGTCTGCGATTATGTTCTGTTTTGAATCAAGATCCAATTCAAATCATGCATGAGAAAATTAAACTCAATGCTGACAAATACCCTATTGATAAGGTCAAAGGCAGTTCAAAAAAGTATTCTGATTACGATTGATCCGACTCTGGAAGAATCTGTAGGATATCTTCTACGGGTTGGTCGAGGAATGCATCAAACTCATTGATATAATCTGCTGATGATGAATTAAAATGCTTTACGAAAGAGCCTTCGAATCCGAGTTCATCTAAATCCCCGTAGAAGTCTACAAGGAATGTTTCTTCTCCTTCATTATGAACCAAGTATGCAATGAACCAGGCTCCAATATCGTATACTCCAACAGGTGAAGAGTAGGTTAGGTTTTCTAAACCAACATCTTGATTCTTGTACCCATCAAGGGATTGTTCAAGTTTCCATCGCATAACTTCTTCAAAGTAATTATCTCTAGTATCAGGTTGTCTTGAATAGAGCAACTGAGCCATGAACTCGGCTCCACCTTCAGAGAACCAAGGGGTGCCTTTCCCACCCATCTTTGAATCACGTTCACAGGCCACTCGGTTGTCTGATGAGCATTCATCAGAGATATGTGCATGTTGATAGATGTGGAAATATTCATGCAAAACCACTGGTTTGTAATCCTCTTCTTCGGGACCTGGATACTTCGAGGTCATTGTTAGCATTAAGAAATCGTATTCAAGATAATCACGTTTGAATGTGCCTACCGCTGCACCACCGTCTTCAACATAATGTGAGAAAATTTGATAGTTCTCATTTGCACAATCCCATTCCTCGCTCCACGCAGAATCCAATGCTTTGTGACGTTCACAATAAGCATCTTCGAGTTCCAAAGCAGCATCAAGATCTAAACCTACAATATAGAGTTCAACTGGACCGTAGTTCCCCCATTCTTCTCGAGCGATGTTATACCATTCAAGCGTGAGATTGATGCTTTCATTCGAGACATCTGAGGCAGCAAACATTTCTGGCTCGAGACATGTAATATTGCCCCAAACCCAGAGCTCAGTACTTCCATCAGCACAAGTAATCTGATTTGATGGAACTTCAACGACAGGAGGTTCGTCAGTAGTGTTTTCAGCTTCTGTTATAGGAGGAATATCAGATTCAGATTCGACATCAGAATCTGTTTCAGAATCAGAACCAAAGCATCCTGCAAATGTTGAGAGGAGGAAGATAAGAGCAAGGAAAAGCGGACGCTTTAATGACACTACGAAATCAACTTCCACAAGAGAAGCAATCATCAGGAGTATCGAGACTGCAAGCAATCGCTTCCATAGTGCTGATTTCTTCAGCACGTTCTGCAAGTCCATTGACAACTGAATCGCCCTTGACCTTACTTTCAACTGTGAATTGAATTGCATCAGCAGCAGCCTTTGTTCGCAGATAATACATACCTGTCTTGAGTCCAGCCTTCCATCCGTAGAAGTGCATGGAACTGACCTTTGCAGCGTTTGCATCAACCATGTGGATATTCAACGATTGGCTTTGATCGATGTAAGCTCCACGGTCAGCAGCCATGTCTAAGACGTGCTTTTGCTTGATTTCCCAAGTGGTCTTGTAGAGTTCTTTGATCGAATCAGGAATCCCAGAGATGTTCTGAACTGAACCCTTGTGTCGCAAGATTTCATCCTTAAGTTCCATGTTCCATAGGTCGGCAGCAATCAGGTCGTTGACCAGATGCTTGTTGAGGACAATGAACTCTCCAGAGAGTGTTCGGCGGACATAGAGATTGGATGTGAATGCCTCAAAGCATTCATTGTTTCCAAGAATCTGAGATGTCGATGCAGTTGGCATAGGTGCAAGAAGCAAAGAGTTTCGCATTCCCTTTTCTACGATTTCTGCCTTGAGCGTATCCCAGTCCCAGCGGCCTGAGTGATCGTTCATACCCCAAAGGTCGAATTGAAGCAAGCCTTGAGAAGCTGGTGAACCCTCGAAAGTCGAGTAAGCACCTTCTGCGACTGCAGCATCCTTGGATGCAGAGCAAGCAGCATAGTAAATCGTCTCAAAGATTTCCTTGTTCAATGCGCGAGCTTCTGGACTTTCAAAAGCCATCCCAAGCATAGCAAATGTATCCGCTAGTCCTTGAACACCAAGACCAATCGGTCGATGACGCATGTTGGAATTACGGGCTTCGATAACCGGATAAAAATTGACATCGATGACTCTGTTGAGGTTACCCGTTGCATGGTAAGTGACATCATGTAGAAGTTGGTGATTGAAAGAACCATTCTCGACGTACTTTGGCAAAGCAATAGATGCAAGGTTGCATACTGCTACTTCATCCGCAGATGTGTATTCCATGATCTCTGTGCAGAGATTTGAGGAACGGATTGTTCCCAAGTTCTTCTGGTTTGATTTCATGTTTGCCGCATCTTTGTAGAGCATATATGGTGTACCAGTTTCAATCTGAGATTCAACAACCTTGTCCCATACTTCTCGTGCAGGAACAGTCTTTCGAGCAAGACCTTGTTCTTCGTATGAGTGATAGAGTGCATTGAATTCTTCGCCATAAACGTCTTGCAGACCAGGGCATTCATTTGGACAGAAGAACGACCACTCGCCGTTAGCTTCAACACGTTCCATGAAGAGATCAGGCGTCCATAGAGCATAGAACAAGTCTCTCGCTCGCATTTCTTCCTTTCCGTGGTTCTTACGAAGATCGAGGAACTCGATCAAATCAGGATGCCATGGTTCAAGGTAAATTGCAATTGAACCCTTACGCTTGCCGCCACCTTGGTCGACATAACGTGCAGTATCGTTGAAAACACGAAGCATTGGAACGATACCATTTGATTGGCCATTTGTTCCTTTGATGTATGAGCCCTTAGCACGAACATGATGGATGGACAAGCCAATTCCACCAGCGGACTTTGAAATCAAAGCACATTGCTTGAGTGTGTCATAGATTCCGTGAAGTGAATCATCTTGCATTGTTAAGAGGAAACAGGACGACATCTGAGGCGTCGGTGTTCCAGAGTTGAACAATGTTGGTGTTGCGTGGGTAAAGTAACCATTTGACATGAGGTCATAGGTTTCCAGAGCCTTTGCAATATTGCCGTGATGGATTCCAACTGACACTCGTAGAAGCATGTGTTGTGGTCGTTCTGCGATTTCACCGTTAAGTTTGAGCAGGTATGAGCGCTCAAGGGTCTTGAATCCAAAATAGTCGTAGTTGTAATCACGTGTGTAATCGATGTGGTTGTTGAGTACCTCGGCGTTTGCCATAATGATTTCGTAGACTTCTTCTGAAATCAATGGAGCATGCTTTTTGCTCTCAGGATCGATGTATTCACGCAAATCAGTGATGACATCAGTGAAGGTATCTTTGGTTGAGCGATGAAGGTCGTCGACACAGATTCGAGCTGCAAGTTTACTGTAATCAGGATGATGAGAAACCAGGGAGGCAGCAGTTTCAGCAGCAAGTTGATCAAGTTCACGAGTCGTTACGCCGTCGTACAATCCTTCGATTGTAAGTTTGGTAAGATGCGCAGGATCAATCCAATTAGGATCAAGTCCATCAGATAAGTTTCTCAACTTATCTAAAATCGCATCGAATCGTACATCTTCTCTCTCACCTTTTCGGTTTACTACTTGCATTGTCATTTTTCGTCCTCTCCTGTATTTACTGTGCGTGCGTATCTTCCTTTGTTCGCGCTCGGTTCAAAAGTCTTCGTCCATGGAAAACCGCTGTTGGACACTTCCAAGGGATGCCCCGTCCAAGACACCAGATTTCTGGTATTCTCCGACGCGCTTCTCGAAGAAATTGGTTTTCCCTTGCATCGAAATCATTTCCATCCACGGGAATGGATTGCTTACATCATAGAGTTTAGATGCTCCAAGTGTGATGAGAAGTCTATCTGCAACGAACTGAATGTATTGCTTCATGAGATCTTCATTCATTCCAATCAAGTTGACAGGAAGGGCACTTGTTACGAATTCAATTTCAATATCGACTGCTTCAGCAATGATTCTGTGAATCATGTTCTCTGGCGTAGGACGCTCGAGTTTACTGTGAAGCAAACAGGCAAAGTCACAATGGAGGCCTTCATCACGACTAATAAGTTCATTTGAGAACGTCAATCCTGGCATGAGGCCACGCTTCTTGAGCCAGAAAATAGCGCAAAATGAACCTGAGAAGAAGATACCTTCAACTGCGGCAAATGCGACAAGACGCTCCGCAAAAGATCCTTTCTTTCTTGAAAGCCAGCGAAGAGCCCAGTCGCCCTTACGCTTTACAGAAGGTACTGTTTCGAGTGCTTTGAACAAGTGACTTTTCTCGTTTGTATCCTTGATGTAAGTATCAATAAGAAGAGAGTACGTTTCGGCATGGATGTTCTCCATCATAATTTGGAAACCGTAGAAAGCACGTGCTTCAGCCCAACAGACTTCGTTTGCGAAGTTTATGACAAGGTTCTCGTTTACAATACCATCACTGGCTGCAAAGAAGGCAAGAACATGCTTGAGGAAGTGTTGCTCGTCATTATTGAGTTGCTCCCAATCTTTGAGGTCTTCAGCCAGATCGATTTCTTCAGCGGTCCAAAAGGATGCTGCATGTTGTTTGTACATCCCCCAAATATCATCATGCTCAATTGGGAAGAGTACGAACCGATCAAGATTCTCTTGCATCATCGGTTCGATGAATTCATGAGAGAGGTCAATTTCCATTCCGTCATCGTTTCGGTTGTGTTCGATTACCATATTATCCACCTTCCATCACGCGCTGGAGTTTCTCTTCCGTCCGAGATGGCACATAAATATGCGCATCCTCGACTCCTATGAACCAGTGTTTTCGAAGGTATTTGAATCAGGGGACTGTGCCCCTTATTGTGATTTTAGAGCCGAAGCCTATATGGGCTTGATTGGAAATTTATTTTTGTGATAATTTCAAGCCAGAATATACCTCGGTTTCCACTGGAGGTAGAAGCAAAGAACTCTTCAACCCCCATGGCTAGGAAAAACCATGCGAAGTGAGCTAAACATCCCGTTTGCAAGACTCAATCCTGAAGCGAGATTACCCACACAAGGTAGTGCACTAGCTGCGGGCTGGGATTTGTATGCACTTGAAGCGACAGTCGTCCCTAAGGGGTCGTCTGTTATGATTCCAACAGGATTGGCTTGTGCCATACCAGAGGGTTGGGAAGGCCAAATTCGTTGTAGGTCATCCCTTGGCAAGAAAGGAATGATTCTCCCTAATGGCGTAGGAACCATCGATGCAGACTACCGTGGAGAATTGAAAGTTCTGGCAACATGGATTGGCTCAGGCGAAGAATTTCATATTGAAAAGGGTGAACGGATTGCTCAACTCCTCTTCGCCCCAGTTCCACGAGTTCACATCGCTGAAGTTGATTATGACCAACTTACTTCAACAGAACGTGGCGAAGGTGGCTTTGGCTCATCAGGTCAATTCTGAGGCTCGACTATGCATACTATCGACATTCAAAGGTTCGACGTGATCGAATACAACGAAGCTGTCGAGATAATGTCAAAACTGCAAATGCAACGAATCAAAGAAGAGATACCGGACACGCTCCTCATACTCGAGCATCCTGAGATTGTAACCGTTGGCCCACGCGCTCGAAACGATGGAATCCACCCACCTGAAGATTATGCTACGCAAGCGGTCGATCGTGGAGGGGGTTTGACATGGCATGGACCTGGACAACTTGTCGTCTATCCAATTATTCATTGGGATAAGGAAGACGAAAACTCTGTGGCAGCAATAATATACAAACTCGAAGCGTGGGTAATTGAATCACTGGCAACGCTCGGCATCGATGGATATCGTGATGAACGAATGCAAGGCGTGTGGGTTGGAGAAAAGAAAATCTCTAGCATTGGATTGTCCTTTCTCCGATGGGTCAGTCGACACGGATTTACCATCAATTATGACACTCCTATAGGGAGGGTGGAAAATCTTGCAGGGTGCGGACTTTCTGAATCGACGACAACATCACTTAGTCGACTCAATCATTCGGTTTCACGACACGATCTCGAGCAAGCACTTCTTTCAACATACCACCATTGCCTAAGCCGTTGATTTGGCAAGGGTTACAAACAAGTGCATATATGATGAAGGCTGGAATTAGAAACATGGGCGAAGTCGTTCTCGGAATATCAGGTGCTTCAGGAGCAGCCTACGGCGTACGACTCGCTGAAGCGCTGCAAGAGCTCAACGTTCCAATCCGACTCGTCGTGAGCAACTCTGGACGCATTACACTCAAGCATGAATGTGATACAACACCTGAGGAACTTGCAGAAAGAACGGGAGCACTCCTCGAAGAACAAGCTAACATCGGAGCAAAATCAGCATCTGGATCGGCACCAATCGATGCTGTCGTCATTTGCCCCTGCTCTGGAACGACACTCGGAAAACTCGCTGCAGGGATTGGTGACAATCTCATCACACGTTCTGCGATTGTCGCAATGAAAGAACGACGAAACCTGATCATTGTCCCACGTGAAGCACCATATGCAACCGTACATCTGGAAAACATGGCTAAACTCTCTGCATGGGGGACTGTTGTGATCCCCGCATCACCTGGATTTTACAATCATCCAAAATCAATCGATGACATGGTTGATTTCGTTGTCGCACGCATTCTCGACCAAATTGGACTAAAACATTCCATTGGTAAGAGATGGACTGGCGAAGAAATCGATGAATTCTGAGCATAAATCCATCGCCTTCAAAAGATTCGACTCTTTGTCATTCATCATGAGCGGCGTAGATTCACTTGATTCAATGACAGTGAATCAACTCAAAGATGAACTCGGTTCGAGAGGCTTACCCAAATCCGGGAAGAAAGCCGAACTCGTTGAACGGCTGCACCCGTATTTCACCTCAAAGGAGGATGTTGTCCTAACATCTGCTTGGAAAAGAACGGTCGTTGGGCCACTCAACCTTGCTCAAGTCACGGGGTCTTTGTTCGTTGTGACCTTGCTTCTCGTCGTTGTATTCAACCCGTCATTGATTGGGTTAGGCGAAAACGAACCGGTTTACGAACCAATTGATTTTGATGCAAGTCAAGTTCGATGGTATGCGGAAGAGCTTGTGGCATTAGGCCATCCAGAATGGGAAGGGCGGATGTCTGGTAGTCCTGAAGAGGCTGCTGCTGCTGAGATGATTTTAGATAACCTCACAGAGATGGGATATTCACCTCAACTCAATACATACCCAGTACCAATGTTCGCCATCAACAGCGCACCAGAAGTAGCAATGTGCATACCAACTTTCGATTTCATTACTGGACCTTCGTGTAATTCTGGCTTTGGAGCACAAATCACCACATTTGAACACAGGTCCGATTATGTCTTGCAAGGGTATTCTGGATCTGCTGACATCCAATTCGGACAGAATATGGAACTTATCGATCTTGATGATGGGACTGATGATTCACTCTGGTCCTCAGCCTCTGGCAAAGTTGGAATCATCAGAGGCGGAGGAAACATTGATGGAAACACAGGAATGTACATCAAAGCGGCTGAAAATTCACTCGCAGGATTATTCAGGATAAATAATCAGACAAATTGTGGTCAAATTGAAGCAGACGATTGCGTCCCTATATTCAAATCGATTCGTGTTGATGAAATGAAGAGTAGTAACAGCGGTTCAATTCCAGAGAACATCCCATTCATAGCAGTATCAAATCAAACTGGAAAGCAGATGCTTGAATTGGCAGAACAAGGTGCAGTCCTTCGATTATTCAGTGATGTAGACAACACAGGAGATCTTTCCGTCAGCGTACCATGCGGCACATTGTACGGTAAAAGCGAAGATTTGATCATCGTAGGTGCCCATCACGATACGGTCTACCATGGCCAAGGAGCAGTCGATGACACATCTGGAACTGCAAGTGTACTCGAAATGGCAAGACAAATTGCAATTATCGCAAACGAAAGTGGAACGCCTGAATATACAATTCGATTCTGCACATGGGGTGGAGAAGAAGAAGGCCTCTGGGGAAGTAAAGCATATGTTAATGCAAACGGAAATGAACTCGCCCGTAACCTTCGACTTTACATCAATCTTGACATGAACCACGTTGATATCGACATGGCCAACAGAGGAAACAATCTACGTTTCTTCTCTAATTCTGCGAAAGACATCAATCATGTGAGTGATATTATTGACTTATTGAATGATGAGCAATCAAGTGTATTTTCCAAATATGCAGTTACACTCACAAAAGAAACAACAATGCCATACAACTCTGACCATGGCCCGTTTGTGTATGACTTACCAGATGGAGTGGAAGGAAATGCATTGGTCTGTTATGGATCTGGGTCGTGGGAATACCACACGTACAAAGATGACATGTCTCGCTTTAATGAAGAGTCACTCGGAATTTCAGTAATAGCTTACGGTACCTATATCCGCTATCTTGCTTGGCCAGTAGAAGCCTAAGCGTCGCATTCAAGAAGGAAAGCAGAGTGGACAGGTTATGGTTAACCCAAGTGCTCATGCATCGCATATTCTCGTCGCCTCTAAATCAGAAGCGTTACAGATTTCTGAGAAGATTGGAAAACTCAAAGATTTTGAGAAACTAGCACGTAAGAAATCCTCTTGTCCATCGTCTCAGCGTGGTGGTGATCTAGGATGGTTCCGCAAAGGAAACATGGTTCGTGAATTTGAAGAAGCTGTTTGGCAGACTCCTCTCAAGACGGTATCACCACCAATCAAAACCACATTCGGCTACCACCTCATTTGGGTTCATGAACGAGAGGAGTGAGACTCATGTCAATTCGTGTTGGACTCGATGCGTATAGAGTGGATGGAGTCCATGGTTACTTTGACTATGAACATCAACAGACTCAACCATTTATTGTGTCCGTACGAGTCGATTTGATCAATGATGTTCATGATGAAGCACTATCGAGCACAGTCGATTATGGATTGTTGCAAAAAGCAGTAGACGTTGTTGTTCTCGAATCAAAACCAATTCGACTTATTGAGAAGATGGCAGTAAACATTGCTGAATTCATTCAGAATAATGTTGAAGTTGAAACAATCTTTGTTCGAATAGAGAAGCCAGATGCTCCATTGCCCCATCCAGGTGGCCTTCCTTTCATAGAATACACTTGGAATCGCATGGAGTAAGCGAATTTAAAGGGAGACTTCAAAGAGAAGTCCTCCTTAGTCCTATCATGGAATCTCCTTCAAGAGTGTACGTACCCAGTGCTACTGAAGTAGATGGGACTGCCATCGGCATGGGATGTTTCAGCACCGAAGAAATAGCATGGCAGGTTCTCAAAACATTTCTTGGAAAAAGCGAACAGATGAGCCTTACTGAAGCAAGTGTTGTAGCATGGGATGTCGATGTTCTAGGTGAAGATGGAATGACTGTTTTATCCTCACTTGAAGGAAAAATTTGTCCTGTGTGCCAACGAAGAACGTTTTGGGTTGATTTGGAACACCTTTCGGCATTATGTTACGGTTCAAGTTGTTCAGCTTGGATTGAACAGAGTACTGTTGATCCCGAAATTGTCGACTGTGGCTGGCCTCCTCTTCGATTCCTCAAACAAGTAAAAGATATCGAAGAAGCGTACAATGAACTGAGAACGATTGGGTCTGATGTGGCAGCATCGATGGAAGAAACAAATGATGTCATTACTCAACAATTGTATCAATCGACCTTGAATGATGGTCAATGATCACATTTGCTCAATAGGAGATATTCCTAATCCTTGCAAACCAGTTCGTAACAAACTACGACCAAGTTCACTGATTTCGTAAAAGAATCCATCGACTAAATTGTCATTGAGTACGTGACAATCTCGATAAAATCCATTGTAAGCATTTGCTAATTCGAGCATATGCAATGCAAATATGTGCGTTTTTTGTTGTTCAACTGAATGCTCCAACACATCGTTATGGCAACACATTAGACGCATCAATTCAACAAGCCCTGATGGCATTCCTTCAACATCAGGAATTGAAACAGGTGTTTGCTGAAGTCCAGAAGCTCTACGTGAGATTGAGCAAGCCCTGGTGTGAGAGTACATAATGAACGGAGCAGAACCTGCTTCGAAAGCAAGTGCTTCTTCCCAGCGGAAGGTAAATCCTTTTTCAGGACTGACTTTGATGATGTTAAAACGAACTGCTGCCGTACCAACTGCTTCTGAGATAGTAGCAATTTGCTCATCATCATAGTCTGGACGCAGTTCTTTCACGACAACTGCGGCTTGAGCATGAGCTTCTTCCAATAAGTCATCCATGAAGACAACGTTCCCCTTCCTGGTACTCATCTTTCCTTCTGGGAGTTTGATAAACGAATAAAAAAGAACCTCAGGACGCTTTGAACCCAGTTCCTCTAAGGTCATTCCAACTTGTTTAGCCTGAAGTTTGTGATCTTCTCCGAGCACGTTAATGAGGCGATTTGATTGACCCCATTTCCATTGATGATAAGCAACATCTCTTGTAGCATAAAGAGATGACCCATCACCTCTTCTATAGAAGAATTCAGTCTTCCCTTTCAAGCCACGAGCACCAAGGTCTAGATATCCAGCCCCGTTATCAGCAGTTCCTGCAATTTCCAAATTGTCGAGTGTTTCCATTAATTGAGATACAGTTCCCTCGACGACGAACTTGGATTCTTTCGTGAATGTCGAAAACGAAATACCGAGCCGCCCCAATGTTTCGAGCATACCATCAAGAACAGGTGAATATGCATCTTCGAATGCTTGCAGTACATCTTGATCGCCATGCTCACTGGCATGAACGAGCCGTCCTATTTCGGATTCAATCTCTGCTTTCTTGGCATCATCAGAATCCGAACGCAAGATCTGAGCTGCTTGATACCAACGTACTCTTTGATGATCTTCTTTGTGAAGCCAACGTTCTGAAGGTTTACTTCGATCAGAGAGTAATGAATTGACTTCTTCTTCGGAAAGATGTTCCAATGCCCAAGCGAGAACGCCGACTTGCTTGCCCATGTCATCAACATAATACTCGGCTCGAACTTCATCGCCATGGAGACGATGAAGTCGGACAAGAGTATCCCCGAGAATTGCGTTTCGAGCTCTACCTACGTGGAAAGGACCGTTTGGATTTGCAGAGGTGTGTTCAATTAAAACAGAACGGGAGGCGGATTCAGAATTCTTTGTTGCATCGCCAACGTGAACCGCTCCTGCAAGAATATTCTCAGCAAGCCAAACTGGGTTTGCTTTGAAGTTCAGATAACCGTTTACAGCACTTATCGATTGCAAGCAATCCAAGTCGGGGAATTCGTTTGCAATGGTGTCAGCAATCTGTTGAGGTGCTTGACGCAGAATAGAAGCAAACGCAAAACATGGCAAGGTTAGGTCACCTTGATCTGATTCTCTGCTTGGTTGTAATGCTGAAGCCCACATTCCATGTTCAATGCCTTTTGAAGCAAGTAATGTCTCGAGATGAGGTTCGACAATCTGACGGAGTAACTTCATTTTGAAACCTCACATCATCGGATAGCGAAGGATTGCAGCAAGTCCAGCAAAGCCTAGAGCAAGTTGTGAACCTTCCTCTGTATCAATTGAAATAAATACGACTTCACTGTTGGATTTCGATGCTAGGTCCGAAAGGGCATCAATCAATGAAACACTACTCAATTCCTTATGTGAGTCATTACTTGCTTTACAAGAAGGGCAGTTTGGCAACTCATCTGTACGACCCACAGAAGCAGTCCATGTGTGATCACAAGAACCACATTGGATTTCAACAGAGTTCTTCCTCATACTTTCAGAAATGAGTAACGTATCGACTGCTCCTTGTTGAAGTGCCTTACGAATCATCATCTCACCATACGTAGCCTTGGGATGAGTTTTGATAAGTTCTGAAAGAAAACGATTCATCATTTGGCGTTCGGCATCGAGTTCGATTTCACCCATCATTGCACCTGCATTGCCAACTAATTCCCGAACGCCAGATTCATTGGAATAACCAACGTCAAAGGTGGTTTTTGCAATTCTCTTGGCAATCTCATGATGGAAGTATTCGTTTCTGACGACGAAATCTTTGGTCGCACCAGGGCCTCCAATGATAATAGCTTGAATATTTTCAAGATTCGGTAGCCAGTAGGAACATGCGTGCTCTGTTGCTCGCTTGAAGAAATTGTGTGCAGCTTCTTCGATCAATCGTTCGAAACGCTGAGCAGATTGACCACCTTGACGGTGTTTACCCATAATGTTCGAGACAAGATGTTCTTGAACATGAATGCGCTTTCCAGAAGCAATACCATATGCAGCCTCTGCTCTATCGATCACAAACAGACCGTAGGACCGTTTGTCAACAAGCATGTCTTCAAGTTGTGTTAATTCAAACACAGAGTCGCAACGATACCTGAATGAAAGGAGTGATTGAGGTGGGTCTTCGATAACCACAGTGGTTTGACGAGTCTTGTTGTTACCAACAATGATTGCACCAGTGAAAAGAGCAATCCCTCTTTCGCCAGCATTTTTGAATCTTGAAAGTGAAGATAACGCAGACTCAATCGCACCTTGGACATTCTTTCGTGTTCCTTTCGATTTGATATTAGCAGCCTGACCGTGCTCGTTTTGCAGGAGCGAACGAGCATCACTGATTTGTCGATCGGGAGGGATTATGACGGTAACGAGTTCCGTTCCATAGCCCTTCATTTCACGTAGGTCTTCCAAGGCCAATTTGAGTCGAAGACGTCTTGTCGCTAATTCAGCATCTTCCGACATACCTCTTCCCTCTACCAATGGGGTCGAACCAAGGGTTTTCAACCCTCGCCTAAGATTTGGATGGACAACGCCTAAGAAGCGCCATCATTAGGCGATAACATGGTTGCACCAATCATTGTCGCACTCGGCGGTTCGCTCCTCTATGGAGACCATGATGTGAAGACATGGCTTGGACAACTTCGCCAGACACTGGTTCATATCGAAGGGAATGGAAGGAAGATAGGAATCGTAGTGGGTGGAGGAAAGCCTGCAAGAGAAGGTATTACACTCGCGAATGAGGTCATTAGCGATCGATTTCGACTCGACGAGATTGGTATCGCTGCAACTCGATTGAATGCAACAATCCTTCAGAAGATGTTGCAAGAAATTGGTTGTAAAGTGGCTCCTTCTATTCCACAAACAACCTCTGAGGCTGCCGAGATGTTTGATTCATTCAACATCGTCATCATGGGAGGGACTAAACCAGGCCACACGACAGATGCTGTTAGTGTCGCCTTTGCCCGAGATTCAGGTTCCGCTCATGTCATCATCGCCACAAATGTTTCTCATGTTTACACAGCAGATCCAAGAAAGGACAAAACTGCAACTGCTATAGAAGAGATGACATTGGATGAATTAAGTGCAATTACTGGCACAGAATCACTCAAGCCAGGACAAAGCGCAGCCGTTGATCCTATAGCCGTTCAATGGGCAAAAGATGCTCTGTTGCGAATTGGAGTCCTTGATGGAAGAGATATCCGTCGACTTGAAGACGCATTAGAAGGACGGCCTTTTGAGGGAACCTTAGTTCGCCCGGAGTGATATAAATGGTCGATGCAGAAGCAATCAGAAAGAAAGCCAAGAACATGCCAAAGCGTTCCAAAGCACAGGCGTTAACACCGTCACACAAACATTGTCGTATTTGTGGAATTGATATCCCAGGCAAATCTGAAGAAAGAGTTTGCAAAGTCGAGGAATGCATCGAACGTTATGAAAAAGACGAGAAGAATAAAGATAGAATGCGTAAATGGATGCTCATCTTCTTCGGAATATTTGCATTCATTACTGTTTTACCAATCCTGTCAAGATTAATGTAAATTCATTCGTCTTTTCTGTACCAGCCTTCTGGCAACCTCATCGGATCAACCGGCTGAGCAGCTTTGACCCTTCGAACAATCTCTAAGCGTAGTGCATCAAGTCCAACTTCTTCTGTTGCACTCATTGTTGGACGCCCTTCTTCATCATACAATAACGGCAATTCAGGCGTTCCTTTGGAACCAGCATCTCTCCATGCCTGTTCTTCTTGTTGGACGACATCCCATCCTTCTGGACGAGGTGTGAGGAGGTCTGCTTTGGAGGTAACAACGAGCATATCAGTACCTGGAAGAAGACGATCAACGTCCTCAAGCAAATTCAACTGTTCTTCAAGCGGAGTTCCGCAAGCTTCACTGGTATCGAGAAGGAACAAAACAAGAGAACCGATGTTCTCTAGCGCTGCAATGGCTTGTTGTTCGATAGCATTCCTTCGGCTCATTGGTCTGTCAAGCAGCCCGGGAGTATCGACTAACTGATGCACTAATCGACGATGAGTGAAATGCCCAACGTGGATTTGCTTTGTTGTGAACGGATAATGATTTACTTCCATATTTCCTGAAGAGAGTGCCGATATGAAAGCAGACTTCCCAACGTTGGGTGCACCACAAACAACGATGCAAGGCAGTACTGTTTCGATTTGTGGAAGGGCTTTGAGGGTTTCTCGAGCCTCATTGAGCCACTTCAAAGAAGGCCCGACACGTCCTAGAATAGATCCAATACGCCCGTAGGCTTCCCTACGGGCTTCATGCATCAGTTCAACCTGAGCTGTTCGTACAATCTTTCGTGTGTTTTGAGTAGCGATACGTAGAACTTGAGTACCACCCCACTGAAGCATTGAGAGATGATGACGATAATCATCAGTACCAACACATGCTTCAATCATTGCAAGGTCAAATTGTGGAGAATGATCTAATGACGGCCAAGTCTGAACGGTATCTCTAAACAAGGTATCAATGATATCTGCTGCGGTTTGTATCATACGTGTCAGTTGTTTTCTCGTACGAAAGACACGATTGTAGTCATCGACTCGGTCTGCAGCCTTACGAGCCCGAGAGAATGCTTTGTCGAGGACCTCGTCCTCAAACAGCACAGTTGGCAATTGACGCCATGTCACCTTCATAGGTACCCCATGTCATCCGGAGCGACAACCCTTCATGAACCCATCACATCAAAAACTCGTTGATGTAGTAATTGCACATTGTTCATGTAGGGTCGGCTCTCAGAGTGAATCATGGCGAAAAAATCTTCGAAAATCGAACTCCCAAAATGGGCTGCTAACCTATGGAAGGAACTTGGATCACCAGACTTGGATAGCATACAAGGAATAACCAGCGGCGACCTCCTTGATCGACGCAATGGCCTTAGAAGAGATGATATCGTGGAAATCCAAATTGATGCCAGAGCATTTCTCACAGATTCAGAACAATGGATTCGTGGCCGATTGATTTCATCCGGAAAATCGAGTCTTGAAATTCTTGATGAAGGTGGATTCCGAAGATTCGTTTCAAGAGAATCAATTGTCCAGATTATTCTTGTTGCCCATATGCGCCCGGCATACATCGATGACAAGGAACTCCTCGCTTTCGAAAGAGAAGATATGAAGCGACGTTCAACACTTCACGAGAAGGTCGAGAAAGAGACTACAGGAAACGATGACGCACATCTTTGGGGATGAATCCATGAAGACCCCAGAGGGTTGGTCTGTTGTAGAACAATGCCTTATGCGTGAGTTTGAATTTGAAAATTTCTTAGAATCGAAGTCATTTGTTGACAAAGTAAGTACCTTGTGTGAACAAAAGAACCATCATGCAGATATTCACTTTGGATGGGGATATGTCGTGATTGAACTCACAACACATGACAAGAACTCCATTACTGAACTGGATTATGAACTTGCTACTTTGATAAACACGATTGGAGGATAATTCAGTGGCCATGGATCCAAAGGGAAGAGACGAACCTGGGTATGATCGGCATATGTTCATTTGCGGGCATGAAAGACCTCCAAATGCCTCCAGGCCGAGTTGCAAGAATCGTGGGAGCCTCGAATTATTGCCACGTATCAAACAAGCAGTCAGAGATGAAGGGCTTGCTTCGATCCGAGTCCAAAAGTCAGGATGCCTTGATTTCTGCGAAAATGGAATCGCTTGCGTAATCTATCCGGAAGGAACGTGGTATAAATTATCGAATGAGATGGACATTACGTCAATCATTCAACATCTGAAAGATGGAACTGTAAGTACAATAAATTTGATGAAACTCGATTCTGAGTAATCAAAGTTTCACAGGTCTTGTTGCACCACAAGCTTGGCACTTCAAAAGTGTCGTGCGGTCCTGTTTCACAAAGACAGTATCTGGCGCACCACATTGAGTACACTTTATGTAAGTATTTACATACCCAACGATAGCTTTCTTCAATCGCTTTGGAGGAATACGCCCCTTAAATCGAGCACGTGGACCATCTCGGGACCCAGAGGTACCTAATTCGTTCAAGATGTACTGGTAAACGTGATTATCATCACGATCCATCATTCCAACGACTTCTGTGAAATTTCGTAGAATCGTATTCGAACCTTCAATCATAATTTGTGGCTCAGGGAGTCTCCATCGAGCCCGAGAGGAAATATCCTCTGGAATGTTCTCACGCGCTCGCTTAAGAAGAGATTCATAGTCAAAGTCGCTCATGGTTCCTCCTGACACCCCTTTCTCTTCAAGGCTTTGGGTCAAAAATGGGCAAAGACTTCATGGAGGGTGGCCTTCTGGAGGTATTTGATTACAATGGTCTCAAGTATTGAAGAGTTGAAGACAATCGCTACAAACCTTCGAAAGGATGGGTTGAATTCACAACAAATTGCAGATGAATTATCCCTCTCACAAGATACAATTGCATGGCTCTTAACTGGTACAAATACCGAACGACGTCCAACGGATGTACAGATCGGATGGCGGACAATCGGAGTCAGGCCAGCCCGTATTACCGCTATTGGCAACATCATGGCCGATGTAGTTCTAGAAGAATTCGAAGAAGCGGAAATTGTAGTTGGAATTTCCATTAACGGAATCGCATTTGCTCATGAAGTCGCACAGGCTCTCGATGTTGAAGTTGCAATACACAGAAATGTCGATGGAGAACCTGGTGCAGGAGCCTTATCAAGCAAATACGGTCAAGTTGGAGGTGGCAAGAAGGTCGTCATTATCGACGACGTATTGTCGAGCGGCGTTACAATGAGCCAGACTATTTCTGCAATCAGAGCAGCTGGAGGAGAGGTGGTCCTTGCCCTTGTACTTGTCAATAAAACTGTTCGAAACGAAATCGATAATGTCCCTCTTCGTGGGTTAATCCGTGCTGTTCCTGTTTGATTGGAGTTGAGAAAAGATGCACTGGTCCGATGTCGCAGCCAAGCGACTTGCAGAACGTGGTGAAAAGCATATCATCTCCACTGGAATCACCCCAAGTGGAGAATTCCACATCGGACACTTACGTGAAATCCTAACAGGTGATATGCTCAATAAGGCTGCTCTGAAAGCAGGACTTGATGTGGAATTTGTCTTTGTTGTCGATAGCGCAGACCCTTTACGGAAGGTCTATTCTTTCCTCACCGACGACTATGAAGCATATATCGGCCACCAATTGAAACAGATTCCACCACCAACCCCAGAAGGAAAACCTGACCATGAACGGTTTTCCAATGGAATTTCATATGCTGATCATTTTCTCGAACCTTTCAAAGAGGCTTTAGATCAGATCGATGTACGCCCAAGATTCATAGATAATTTTGAAGCCTATGCATCTGGAAAGTTCTCAGACGTGGCTCGTATCGCTTGCAATAAAGCAGGAGAGATTAGAGAAATCATCGAGCGTGTTTCTGGAAGAGAACTCTCGGATGAGTGGTTCCCATGGAATCCAATCGATTCCAAAGGATCCATTGATGGAATTACAATTACTGGTTGGAATGACCCCTATGTGGAATGGATAGATTCGAACGGTCAAACTGGAAGAAGTGATGTTACGAAAGGTGAAGGAAAACTGCCATGGCGAATTGATTGGCCTGCTAAATGGGCATGGATTGGAGTCACAATGGAACCATTTGGAAAGGACCATGGCGCCGCAGGAGGTTCATATGACACTGGGAAAGAGATCATCGAATTGTTTGGCAAACAAGCTCCTGTCGACCTAACATATGAGTGGATTAGTTTACGTGGACAAGGAGCTATGTCTTCTTCATCTGGTAATACAATCGGCCCACTAGAAGCCCTCTCTCTCGTCCCTCCGGAGATTCTACGATACCTAATTGCTTCAACTAAACCCAACAAAGCAATAGAATTTGATACGGGGATGGGGCTTGTTACCCTTGCCGATGAATTTGAGCGTACAGCTTCAAGAGATTTCGCTATAGAACTATTTAATGAAGACTTGAGTCGACGGAAAAGAGTCGCCATAGAGGATGCTCAAATCGCTGTAGAACTTTCGAATATTTCGTCTTCTAATGAAGCATCCCAAGTTACATTCAGGCATTTGGCACTTCTTGCTCAAACAAAATCCAATGATGAGGATGTATGGGCATCGATTGGAATTCAGGGCCAGGCACCACCGTCAATGATAGATCGGCTCCACAGAATGCGTACATGGATTGCATCAAGACATTTCCCCGAAGAGTTACGTATTACCATATTAGAAACTCCAAATCATGAAGCTTTGGCGCTATTGGGTGATGAAGAACGCTTGATATTACCGCAAATCATCGAACTATTCACGACATGCGAGTGGACAGGTCCTGGAATTCAGGCAGCTATTTCGAACTCTGCAAAATCAATCGAACTGTCTCCTCGTGTAGCCTACCGCACATTGTATCTCTGCATCATGGGCATCGAAAAGGGACCACGTCTGCCTGCAATCCTTTCTGAGTTGAATCGTGAAACGATTATTTCCTTACTCAACCAATGCCTTTGAGGAAACGCTCAAAGAACCAGTTATTTCGAAACGTTCGACCCTAAGAATTCAAAAGAGGTCGTACTCTCCTGTTGAACATGGCAGGCGTCTATTGTCCGACATGCGAGGTGGGTGTAGAGGCTGCTGCAAAGTTTTGTTTATCGTGTGGTCATGACCTTCTTGTCCAAGGACCAATCACTTCTACAGGGCACGATTTGAACCAACTCAAGGAAGTTA